>JBDNFN010000375.1:0-69012 GCA_041689795.1 Fuerstiella sp.
AACACTACGATGTAAACGGTGCCATCCGCGGAGCAACTCGGGATAAATGCGACAAACCAACCGCCGACCGGCACGCTCTGCATGCCAGTCGACTTGGTTTTCAACATCCGATTTTGCAGACTCCGTTGGAGTTTCACAGCCAGCCCGCGACGGACTTTTGGGCCTTACAGGCAACGTTTACGCAGAAACCGAAGATCGGATAAACGCATCCATCAGGTGCGGCCGTCGAGCTGTGCTCATGATGCGGTTCATGACTCGTTCTGCCTGCACAGAAGCGTGCAGTGCAGAGTCCGGCGAGAAGCCTACGACATCTCCAATCCCAAACACGCCGCTGCACCACGTTTCGAAATTGCTGGCGCACCACAACTGGCCGTTTTCATCCGGTTCCACATTAATAGCAGTCAGGTTCAGTGACTCTGTGAATCCAACCGTTCTTCGACAGTCGACTACCTCGGCATGTAATTCCGAAAGCTGAGTACCAATATTCGGAAGTCCGACGTCGGCTGGATGATGGCCGATTTGCACACCCGCCGCCGTCGCAAGTTCCAGCATCACGGAATCTTTGTCTTCGCGAGCAACATGCCGAGTAACTACGCCAAACAGGCTTGTCAGCGCGGCCAGCCCGGCTCCGAAATGGCCACCGCCCACAATGCACACAGATGGCGGTAAAACCTGCCCCAGAAACAAAGACTCGGGACGATGAAACGGCACCATTCCCAAAGGACGGTGCATGGCCGTTCGCCGAACACCGGTGCCAATCACGATGTTCGCCGCAGTCAAAATCTTCTGGTCGCCCTTTGGTTCCAGCGAGACCTGAAGCTCGCGGTCGGCAGCAAAACTCGCTTCGCCCATCACCACATCGACGCCGACAGCCTGCAGTACTTCAACACGCTCTGACACTTCGTCCACAATCGATTTCGCGATCAATGCCTGTAACAGACGCGGCGTTCCAGACTTTTGAAACATCCGTGTGCGCTCCGGCGTGCGATCGACCAAGAGATTAGACACCAAACGACGCAAAGACTGTCCTACCAGCCACGAAGAATGTCGCGACACTGGCAGAACTGCAACGGTTCGCCTGCCTGAGCCCGCAGCAAGGCACAGCATTTCGAAAGCCGCTTCGTCGTTTCCTATAACTGCAAGTTCGTAGTTCATCGCCGTAAATCGGATTGTCTGTCCGCCCCGAAACCTCATCTTCCAACAGCACTCACTCATAAACATCAGTATGTCAATGCTGGTACTCTGGGATGTTTAATCGACACATTAACGCACACAGACTATCGGCAACATACACAATACAGGTAACAGGCAACAGACTCTGTTGGCTGCGCAGAAGCTAACGTTTGCGCCGAGCATGCCGGGTTGAACGGCGACCATAAAGACGGCTTGATGTTGAGAAAACCGAGGAATACGTCAATCTTCCACTGAAATTCACTTCTGAGCACAGAATGGAAGTACGCTAGTAAACGGCGTTTCACAGTCGGCGTTCGCCGCGAAACACCGACAATCACAAAACTGCGTAGTTTTCGTAATCTACACGTGCCGCGAAAGCGTTGTAAGCCGTTACGGCTAATATCAACGCCTACAGCTCGTTTTCACAGTTCATGTTTCCCCCGATACAGGAGGTTCAATTCTTATGTCTTCGAACGAAATTCGATTCGATTTTCGCAGAGATGACGTCGTCAAAGCAACAAAGGTCATAATCTTCGGATTCATTGCCTTCGCTTTATTTCTGCTGGCGACCAATTCGATGTACACAGTTGAGCCGAACGAGGAAGCGATCGTGCTACGCTTCGGACGTTACAACTCAACCGCCACGCCAGGCCTGCATTTTTGTATTCCGCTGGTTGACCAGGTGATGACAGTTGATGTGCAGGAACGAAACATCCGCATGCCGTTTGGAATTACCGGAGAACGCCCTTCCGGCCGCGTCAACGAAGAAGACGTGCTGATGCTGACCGGCGACCTTAACGCCGCCGTTGTTGAATGGACCGTACAGTGGCAGGTTTCAGATCCTCAGAAGTATCTATTTACGTTTCATTCGGACGTTGCCGAACAGGACGAGTATCTGCAGGCCATCATTGCAGTTGTCGGACGGACCGTGATGAATCGCCTGGTCGGTGACTATTCCATTGGTGAAGTGCTGACCAGCAAGCGAGAAGAAATCAGCATCAAGGCCGCCGAAGCGACGCAGCAAAAACTTAACGAATACAATTGCGGCATCCGCATCACAAACCTGCAACTGCAACGAGTCACTCCGCCAGAACAGGTGAAGGCTTCCTACGCTGCGATCAACGAAGCAGACCAGACTCGTGACAAGCTGGAAAACGAAGCGAATAAAGAAAAGAACACTCTGCTGCCCAAAGCGAAAGCAGAACGCGACAAGGCTATTCGTGAAGCAGAAGGCTATGCAGCTCGCCGCCGATCGGAAGTCAACGGTGAAATCGATGCTCTCATGGCACAGTATGAACAATTCGCGAAGGCTCCTGATGAAACTCGTCAGCGGCTCTATCTTGAATCGCTCGAAAAAGTGTTGAGTAATGTTAAAGACAAAACAATCATTGATTCCGACATGCGTCAGCTATTGCCACTGTTGAATCTTAGTGAAGGGAGCCGCTAATGCCTGCCAATAATTCAGTCCGCGGTCCAGCCGCCATTGTCATCGGAATTCTTGTTCTGGTGCTGACGTATAGTTCCATCTTCACGATCAACGAACGCGAACTCGCGGTCGTGCTGGAATTTGGAAAGCACGTTCGCAGCATCGAAGAACCCGGCTTGTATTTTAAGATTCCGTTAATTCAGGAAGTCCGTCGTCTTCCCAAAACACGACAGTTCTGGGCTAGTGGTTCGGGTGACATTCTTGAAGCTCTGCCGACGAAAGACGGTAAAAAGATTGAGATTTCTGTGTGGGCTATCTGGCAGATCACAAACCCCAAACAGTTTGTTAAAGAAATGCGAACCGTGCAAAACGCAGAACAGCAGGTGCTGCAACGCGTGCGCGCAGGAGTACGCGATGTGGTAACCGCCTATGACCTTTCGGAGGTTGTTCGCAGCACCGATCGCAAACTCACAAACACGTTCGGACTGGCCGACATCCCATTGCTTTCGACTGAGGATGAATCAATCGACGACCTGACTCAGATTAAGCATGCTACGGTGGTGATGGGCCGTGAAAAAATTATGGCGGAAATTCGAGATCGCATCGAAGCTCAGCTGGCTGTTGGATCGGCAGAAGATGGCGGACCGACAATTGATCGAGGCATCAAACTTGTTGATGTTGGTGTCAGCAATATTGGCTTTACAGAATCCGTAAGACGAGCGGCGTTTGAACGGCTGCAAGCCTTCATGGACGCCATTGCAGCTCGATACGAGAACGAAGGCGAACAGCGGAAACAGGAAATCATTAATGAAGTCAACGCCGAAGTTGAAAAAATTCTCGGTGAAGGTGAAGAGCAAAGCAAACGACTTCGCGGTGAAGCGGAAGCCGAGATTATCGAATTGTTTGCCAAAGCCATTCGTGAAACAGGCGACTTCTACAATTTCCAACGCACGCTGCAGGTCTATGAAAACGCGTTTGGCGACGAAACGCGTTTGATCCTGACGACCGACAGCGAATTGCTGCAGATGCTGAAGGGAATTGGTAACTCTGGAAGCGGCCCGATAACAGATGCCGCACCAAAGTCGGCGGAATAACGCCGGAATACTGGATCGGATGATTCGCGATGCCCGCGATTAGTTCGGTTCACACGGGTAACCTGATTACATCCTGCTGAAGCCGGGCTTTTTCTAAAAGCCCGGCTTCTTTTTCAGATATCCGCTCATCGGTTGTTCGATCTTCAGCAGGTTGATGCCGTGATACAGCCGGGATATAAATCCGAACACAGTTTTGGCTCCCGGCATATACACATAGCAGGTCGATAGGCACAATTCCCGCACGTGAATTGGCAAAATTCGCGGTAGACGCCAGGGAACGTTTCAATGCCCGATAAACAGCTCATTACAGAATCGACCGCGGCGGGGGAGCTAAAGATCGCGCTTAGAAAAAGAATGTTGCTGGCCGTGGCATTGTTAGCCTGCGTTGGCGGAGCACTGGTTTTTCCATTTCCCTTGCAAGGGCGACTGTGGGGCGACATCTTCGATCTTGCACATGCTCCCGTCTTCTGCCTTTCTCTGATTTGCCTAGTGGGTTTCTTCGACCCAGCAGCCGTCGGAGCCCCCTTGCGATTCGCCACGATTCTGCCGATGACGCGACACCGCGTATTACTGGTCACTCTGGTGTTGATGGCAGTGGGATTGGTTGGCGAGTTTCTGCAACAGTTTGCTAACCGGAATCCCAGCTGGACCGATGTACTCGCGAATTCAGCCGGGCTGCTGGCTGGGTGCGTCTGGATCTATTCCATCAACATGCATGGATATCGCCGAATACTGCTCGCCAGCGCTGCAGTCGGCATTCTGATTCTGGTCAACACCAACCCGGCACTGGAAGCATGGGACGGCATCCAGCAGGTACAAAACTTTCCCGTGCTGGCTTCTTTTGAACGACCGCGAGAAATCGGCAACTGGCACCCTCAGGCGGCATCTATTTCCAGAACAACAGAATGGTCCAGCGATGGCGATACTTCGCTAAGCATCACCATGCAGCCATCAGAATACCCCGGTGTTGCGATGCTGTGGCTGGAACCCGACTGGACTAACTTTGGAACGCTGCATTTCGACATTCGCAATCCAAACGAAAAGCCTCTTCGCCTGATCGTCAAAATCCAGGACACGCAGCACACCGAAACCGGATTCCGGCACAACGATCGTTTTCACCAATCTGTCACGGTCGCTCCGCATAGAGTAACCGCAGTAACGGTAGACCTGGCAGAAGTGCTGAACGCTCCGGCCGAACGTCAAATGAACATGCAACAAATCAACATGATCGAACTGTTCAGTCCGAACCTCTTGGAATCAACCGTTTTTCTGCTGGATCATGTATGGCTTGAAAAATAGCGACCGACCGAAAATTCAAAAAAAGAGGATCAGCGTGGCTCCGCAAATTTAGGCAGCCAGTGGGACGTGCAGCCGCAACGTCTGTAGTGAATGGCTTCTTAGGCCTGCTGGTGAAATACATTAGCGATAGTTGCCAGTATACTTAGTCCACACTGGGTAGTAGATTTCTGCTTTCTCGGCGTGCTATCCACGATGTCTGCCATCAGCCGTTGAAATCCCCCACAATGCAAACATAGTGCCGGGGGCTGATTGCAGAAGATCGGTCGTTAACCGAGCAAACCGGACTCCATCACCCAAACGGCATGTCTCTGAACTTCCTGAACCACTAGTTGCAGGCCTTTGAAACGGCGGTGAATTACTAAAAAAGTGGCCATCAAAGAGTGCGACTGGCTCAGCCAGTACGACAAGCCTTGTTGGCGCGTCCGTCTCAAGCAGCAGGTTCGGCGAATAGCCTAAACGGTGCCGACTGCAGGTCGGCTTCGGCACATTCCGCAGAGCGATATCGACCGGCAAGTGTTTGCCCGATTAGCGGACCAGCTTCTTCATGTTCGGAGATATCTTCAGAGTCTTCTTCTTTTCCATCCCTGCCATCGACTTCTGCATTTTGATCTGTCAGGTCAATTCGTCATTCAATTTTGGGGCATCAAGGCACAAAAAACTCAAGCCTTTTGAGACCCGCCTATTTGTTACAACCACTACAACCGGAACGGTGCAAAACTAGAATTCGGCAGAATCGCCACATTGATGACCGGCTGAGCGTCATCGCTTCCGATGGATAAAGCAGACCGTGCCGCGTTCCCCCCCCCTGCATAGCAAATCACCCGCCGACGAGGTTCCTGCGAGGAGGGTGTTCATGCGTGCGAGAAGAGGTTTCATGATGCGAGCACAACTTTCGACGACCTATCAGCTTTGTATTCTGTTAATTGTGGTCTGTGGTTGTGCTTCTAATCGGGCCACCAAAGTTGCAACTACTGCCACACCAGGTTTGGTGGTGTCCAGCAACCGTCACATCGCAGGTGAGTCAATACCCAGTTCACCACCGATCCAGCAGGTCGGATTTGAAGAGGCAAAGACTGCGCTGTCGGAAAACGATCCCGAGACACTTCCGTCCCCAGTCAGTGATGCAGACTTAGCATCACTCGAACAGACGGCTCTTGACCAGAATCCTCGTCTTGTTCGGCTGTACCAAGAGTATCAGGCCGCAGCCGCGCATTCTCAATATGTCGATAAGCTGCCCGATCCAAAGTTGGGAGCGAACGTGTTTGGAAATCCGATTGAGACGGCTTCCGGCTCGCAACGTGCCAATATGAATGTGAGCCAGACGATCCCG
Source organism: Fuerstiella sp. (assembly GCA_041689795.1). GTDB lineage: Bacteria > Planctomycetota > Planctomycetia > Planctomycetales > Planctomycetaceae > Fuerstiella. Next base: position 6,323 of record JBDNFN010000375.1, read on the forward strand.
TGGCTCGGAAAATTGAATGCGGCACAACAGAGAGCTTGCTTCGAAGCATTCGCTGTGAGAGCCGAGTTTGCTGCGGAGCGGCTGAGGGTGATCTCGGGTGTGCGGACAGGCTGGTATCGATTGTATGTCATTGACAAACAGATCGAGACGGCTGAAGCGAACCAGAAACTTCTTGAGTCTTTGATCGATGTTGCCAACGCTCGGATCTCCACGGGAAAGGCATCGCAAGGCGACGTGTTGCTGGGAACCCTTGAACTATCCCAACTGGAGGAGCGTCTGCTGACGTACAGAAGGCAGCGGCGAGCTGTGGAAGCCGAAATCAATCGACTTATCGGGCGACCTGCAGACACCGAAATCTTGTCTCCCGAAGAAATCAGTGTCGGCGTGCCGATGCTTGACGCTGCGACGATTCATCAGATTGCACTGGCTTCGCAACCAGAAATTGAAGCGGCAAAATTACGCACACAAGCCGCACGCTGGGGGCTGGAAGTGGCACGACTCAGCCGCCGCCCGGAATTCTCTTTTTCAGCGAGTTACTTCTTCACAGACAATAACCGCCCGACAACTCCGGTGGTGGACATTGGCGAAGACCCTTGGGCACTTGGAGTACAGGTTAGTATTCCCATCTGGCATGAAAAGTACGACGCCATGAGGAATGAAGCGGGCTGGAAGCATCAAGCGGCACACAGTTCGGTACAGGATCTGTCTGACCGATATGACGCCCTCATCCTTGATCTCGTGACCGAAGCCGAGCGTGCCGCCGAGACGGCTGAACTCTACCACTCAACGATCTTACCACAAGCCCGACAAACGCTGTCGGCGGATCAGGATTCTTATTCCAATGGAGCCGTCGAATTCGACCGAGTAATACGCGACTATCGCAACCTGCTGACTCTGGAACTTGGCTATCAGACATCGATTGGCGATCTCGCTATCGCAAATGCTCGCATTCAGCAGGCGGCGGGACAAGACCTTCAGTTCTCTGAATCGCCGAAAGTCAAAATCTGACGACGTGTGGACAGGTGCTCTCGCGATGCGACAGCCGTTACGAAAGTTGTTGAAAAGCTAAGTTGACCGGCAGGGGAACTAAAGTACAATAGAGAGAGCGAGTGTACCTCCAAACTCTGTAGCCAAGGCTCCTCTGCGGTGTTCCAAACAGTCCAAACCATATCCATCTGGCTCACAACAGCTATACTGTTTGTGACCACGGGCTGTCCGAGTCTGATGCGGGATTGTGCTTGTCCGCAGGGAGATTTCGTCTGCTGTTCGACTGGCTGCTGTTGCGGGACAAGTGGCGCATCAAATGCGTGTCGGCACTGCCAAGAGGAAACGGTAGAGTTAAGAGACGACGAGTTTGTGATTTCGGAGTCTCTGTGTCATTGTGGCCATCAGGCTCCGATGCCACCAACGCAGCCCGGTGTTCCAGCGTCACCGAATACGTTCAGTCTTTCGGACTGGATTGGTGCGAACGTTGCCTGTTTTATAGCGACACCGTTGCCGTCGCCCGTTCCTGCACATGCCCAAGTGCCGACCGGTGAAATCTTGATGTCAAGCTTCACCCAAGTTGCTTACGGCGTCTGGCTGATCTAGCCACTGTTTGCGCCCCTCTTCCGGCGAAGCTTAGCAGTTGTCTCGCCATTTATTCCAGCCTGTTGTTCAGGCTCGGAATCCGTTTGCGCATTTAGTGTCTTCAGTTCAAAGGTCAGTCATGCAACGCACATATTCCTTGTTCATTTTCGGTGTCCCCTTTCTACTGGGGACAGTTCTTGTCGGCTGCAATCAGTCGGTTCCAACGACTCCGATTGGTGATTCTACCTCAGCGACCAACGCCAACGTGTCACCAAAAACGGTGAATGCAGTCTGCCCGATCATGGGCGGAAAAGTTGCCGTCGATGGCGGCACTGCGGAGTGGGATGGCAAGCTCGTTGGGTTCTGCTGTCCCGGTTGTGAGCCGGAATGGGCGAAGCTTTCGGACGACGCGAAGGGCAGGAAGCTTGTCGCCGCCAACGGGAACCGCGGAGACGAAGACATCGACGCTGATCACGATCATTCCTGACTCAGGCGTGAGCCAAGTTCTTAGTTGATGCTCTGGGCGGCTGGCCGTGATGTTTCCCGGCACGGTCCCACACTGGCGTTGTGTCTTCGGCCAGTCGCTCCCTTCATTGTGACAAACCATTCGTGAGGATTCGCCCTGTGTCAGAACCCCCTCCACAATACGTATCGACCCACACAACAGGCGAGAGTCCACATCCCAAGGCTAGATCAATTTTCTGGTGGGCGGCACGTTTCGGAAATATTGCCCTGTTCTTCGGGACGGGCGTACTGCTGATCGTCCTGCTGGGAGTCGGTCAGCGAATTGGTTGGATACGCAGTACCAGACTCAACATGGCTACGACTTCAGCAAGCAGCGCTAACGAGATATTTACCTGCTCGATGCACCCGCAGATTCGTCAGCCTGGCGAGGGGCGTTGTCCAATTTGCGGGATGGCACTGGTGCCTGCGACTTCATCTGGAGAAGACCTGGATGAACTCGCTGTCAGAATTGAGCCTGCGCAACGTCGGTTAGCCAACATCAAGACAGCAGAGGTCGCCCAGCGTCCGGTTTCCACGACAATCCGCACGATTGGGGCGATTCAGATCGATGAAAGTCGTCAAGCGACGATCGCTTCATACATTGATGGTCGAGTGGAACGGCTGTTTGCGGATTACACGGGCGTTGAGGTCGATCAGGACGATCATCTGGCGGTCGTCTACAGCCCTCAGTTGTATTCTGCCCAGGTGGAATATGTCGAATCGAAGCGAATGCTTGACCGGAGTAATACCGCAGCCCTGGCGGTCGTGCGAGAAGCTCAGACAAAGTTGGTGGCCAACTCGCGTCAAAGGTTGGTCGAGCTGGGCATGACGGCAGAGCAACTCACCGAACTCGAACGATCCGACACACCTCAATCGCGCATGACCATTTACGCGCCCATCGGCGGCACCGTGATTGAGAAGCTGGCCGAGGAAGGCAAGTATATCTCGGCGGGTGAGCCTATCTATCGCATCGCAAATCTTTCCACAGTCTGGTTGATGCTGGAACTGTATCCCGAAGATGCTTCGCGGATTCGATTCGGCCAGGTGGTTGATGCTGAACTGACGTCGATGCCAGGCAAGACGCTCATCGGACGAGTGGCTTTCATTGATCCTCGGGTCAACGAATCCAATCGCACGGTTGGCGTCCGAGTTGAGTTCAAGAATGATGACGGAGAGCTGCGACCTGGAGATTATGCTCGAGCCGGCATCGCGATCCCCATCGGGCCGCAGGGCAAAGTGTACGATCAGGGACTGGCGGGCAAATGGATCAGCCCGATGCATCCTCAAGTGATTCGTGACGAACCGGGCGATTGTCCGATTTGCGGAATGAAACTGGTGCCCACATCGCGGTATGGCTACGTGGACCAGCCGGTTGCTCAGCCAGCCTCCATTGTTGTTCCTCGATCCGCCGTGCTGATGGCCGGCAATCACAGCGTGGTGTATGTCGAAACAGAACCGGGCCGATTTGAACTTCGCAGCCTGACTCTGGGCGCAATTCTTCGCGACGAAGTCATCGTGATAGACGGCGTGAAGCCTGGCGAACTGGTTGCAACGGCCGGTAACTTTCTGATCGATTCGCAGATGCAGCTCGCGGGCAAGCCCAGTCTGATCGATCCAACACGAGCCATCATCGCCCAGCGAGAACGTAAGACTCCGCTGGAGTTCACCGACATCAACGTGCGGTCGGTGAGTGCCGAAGCCGGTCAACAGTTGGAAGAACTTTATGCGGCCTACTTTCGCATTCAACAAACTTTGGCGCAGGACCAACCGCCCGCTGAGGCAGATTCACAGTCGCTGCACCGTCTCGCCACAGCACTTTCCGAATCGCAGGACCTGAGCGAACCGGCAAGAAAACTTCTGAAAGACATCGCCACGCACAGCGAGCACCTGCATCACTTGCTAATCGAGAAAGCACGTCACGATGCCTTTCGTCCCATCAGTCATGCTGTAGTGACGCTGGCGACGCTGGCTCGTGGCGAGAATGCCGGCGGATCCGTATTTCAAATGTTTTGCCCCATGGTCAAAGGCGGTGCCGGTGACTGGCTGCAGTCAGACGACAAACTTCTAAATCCCTATTGGGGCTCGAAGATGCTGACGTGCGGCGATGTTGTTCGCGAGATTTCTGCTCGTGGAGAAATAAAATTACCTGCGGCCGACGAGAAAACTCCAGAAGCCGAGGAGCGATAAGCCATGTTGAAGAGTCTGATTCGCTTTTGTGTTCGCGAGCCGTTCGTTGTGCTGATTGCGGTGGTTGTCATCGTCGCATTTGGAACCTGGTGTGCGCAGACGGTTCCGATTGATGCCATTCCCAACGTTGGAGAGAACCAGGTCATTGTACTCACCGCCTGGCCCGGGCGATCTCCACGCGATATCGAAGACCAGGTCACATACCCACTGTCGGTCCGACTGCTGGCGGTCCCGAAAGCAGACAGCGTGCGCGGACGCAGCATGTTCGGCTACAGCTTTGTGCAGGTCACATTCTCCGACGATACCGACCTCTACTGGGCGCGCTCGCGTGTTCTGGAACAACTGGGCACCGCCGCTGCCACGCTGCCGGAAGGAGTCGTCCCGACACTTGGCCCCGACGCGACAGGTCTGGGCCAGGTCTTTTATTACGTGTTGGAACCAGCGGAAGGCATGACTCTGGCCGACGTTCGGAGCCTGCAGGATTTTGTCGTTAAGTTCGACCTGCAGGCCGTGGAGGGCGTCAGTGAAGTGGCCAGCGTCGGAGGCTACGTGCGCCAATATCAGATCGAAGTCGATCCGGACAAACTGCGTTTTCACAAAGTGACGCTGGATCAGGTTGTCGATGCCGTTCGCAATTCCAACATTGACGTTGGTGCCAAGACTGTTGAATCGAATGGAATGGAATACATCATTCGTGGCCGAGGCTTCATCGGTGCGGACGAGGACGTAAACGATGCGGTCCGCGACATTGAAGAAACGGTCGTGCGGTCGCGCGATGGCGTGCCGCTTCGGATTCGCGATCTCAGTCAGGTGCAGTTGGGTCCCGACTTTCGCCGCGGCGCAATTGATTTGAATGGTTCGGAGGCCGTCGGCGGCGTGGTCGTGATGCGTTTCGGAGAAAATCCGCGGGAAGTCATCGCTCGCGTCAAGGAAAAGATCAAGCAGATCGAACCCAGCCTGCGGGGTGTCCGCTTTCACGCTGTCTACGACCGCACCGGTCTGATTGACGAGACCGTCGGAACGCTGACTGAGGCATTGCAGCAGGAACTCATCATCACGCTGGTGGTGATTGTTCTGTTCCTGCTGCACGTGCGAGCCAGCTTTATCGTGGCCATCACGATGCCGATGTCAGTGTTGATGACATTCATTGGAATGCGGCTATTTGGAATCGACGCCAACATTATGTCGCTGGCCGGCATTGCGATCGCGATTGGCGAAGTTGCTGACCTTGGAATCATTATCTCCGAGAACGTCTATCAGCACCTGGCCGAATGGGAAAAGGAGGACTCGCCGCAGCAGACTCGGGAAGAGGTCGTCATCAACGCCACCAACGAAGTGTCTTCGGCGGTCCTCACGGGCGTCTCCACGACGATCGTCAGCTTTCTGCCAATCTTCTTCCTGACCGGTCGCGACTACAAATTGTTTGCGCCTCTGGCATGGACGAAAACGTTTGCCATGATCGCCGCCATCCTGGTAGCTCTGTTCCTGGTTCCACTGCTGTGTCGACTGCTGTTACGGACGGCGAAATGGAAGTTTTGGTTGCAGTGGTCATCAGTGGCGGTGGCTGTGATCGGCAGTTTCGTGGCTGTGCTGATCCTGTGGAATCGTGGACTCAGCCAACATCTGCCGCTGAATCAATGGACATCGGCCTGCATCGCGGCTGTCCTGGCCGGGGGCCTGGTGTGGTTACTGTCGCGCGAAAAACTGCGGCCGATCGAAGAGAACCCGACCAGTCGGCTGATTCTGTTTGTCTACACGCCCATCCTGCGGTTCTTCCTGAAACACAAACTTGCTTTTGTGTCTCTGCCCGCCATCATCATGATCTTCGGCCTGGGAGCGTGGATCGGTTTGCCTCGGGTTCTGCAGCCCGTGGAAACCGCCTGTCGCTGGCTGGGCGCCGATCTGAATGAAGTTCCAGGCTATGTCGATCTAAAACACACGCTTCCGGGGCTACGCACCGACGACTGGCTGGCCCTCGACGAAGGCAGTTGGTTCTACATGCCGTCGCTCTACCCGGCGGCCAGCTTTACGGAAGCCATGCAGGTGCTACAGACTCAGGATGCGATGATCAAGCAGATCCCGGAAGTCGAAAACGTGCTGGGAAAAATCGGCCGAGCGGAATCGGCACTGGACCCGGCTCCAGCGGCAATGATCGAAACCTACGTCATGCTAAAGCCCACAGCTCAGTGGCGTCCCGGCGTAACCATGCAGGACGTTTGGTCACAGATTAACGCTGTCGCTACGCTGCCCGGAGTCACTCCGGCGTCGCCGTTGCAACCGATTGAAGGCCGAGTTGTCATGTTGCAAAGCGGTATCAAAGCGGCGATGGCCATCCGCATCTACGGAGACAGCCTCGAGGGTTTGGCCGAAGCGTCGCTGAAAGTCGCCGAACAACTGCGGAAGAATCCCTACGTCAATGCCGCGACGGTCAATCCCGATATCGTGATGGGCAAACCGTATGTGGAATTTCATGTCGACCGGGAAGCATCCGCTCGGTTTGGCATGTCGACAATGATGGTCAATCAAATCGTGGAATCAGCCCTGGGAGGCATGAATCTGACGACCACCGTCGAAGGCCGGGAACGGTATCCGATACGCTTGAGATACCAGCGAGATATTCGTGAACGCATCGATCAACTTGATGAAATACCGGTTGTCACGCCGACAGGCGACGTCGTGCCGATGTCGCAACTCGCCCGCATGGAAACAACGTGGGGGCCCGGAATGATCAACAGTGAAGACGCTCGTCTGGTCGCCCATGTTTCGTTCGCTCCGTCCGGATTGGCCGGTGATCTTGAAACGGTCAGCAATGTCGAGCAGGCACTCCGCGACGCGCAGTCACTTGATCCCGATGACGCCGCCGCACTCGATCTTCCAGCTGGCTATTCGCTGCTCCCGGTCGGTTCCTTTCAAAGTCAGATTGAAGCCAACCAGCGACTGCTGTTCATTGTCCCCATGGTGGTGCTGACGAACCTGCTGCTGATTTATCTTGAGTTCCGCAATATCACGGTTGCTCTGATTATCTTCCTGCAGATTCCCGTCGCCTTTGCAGGCGGCATGATCGGCCTTGGAGTGCTAGGCGTCGAAATGAACACCGCGATCTGGGTTGGATTCATCGCGCTGTTTGGCATCTCAGTGGATGACGGCATCGTGATGGCCACCTATTTGCAACAGATTTTTCGACGCCGAAAACTCGAGCGGATCGAAGACATTCGAGACGCAACTGTAGAAGCCGGTCAGCGCCGCATTCGCCCCTGCCTGATGACGGCATTCACCACGTTCGCGGCGCTGCTTCCTGTCATGTATGCCACCGGCCGAGGCGCGGATGTCGCCAAAGCAATGGCCCTCCCGGTGTTTTCCGGCATGTTCTTTGAGCTGATTTCCCTGTTTGTCGTTCCAGTCCTGTTCTGCTGGTACATGGAATCTCGCATGAACCTCGGGCTGGCCGACGAGCGCTGGGAAGCTCAGACGAGTCCCGAAGGTGACAGCATCGTGAAAGGAATTCCTGATGGCGATTGACCCGATTTGCGGGATGACAGTGAGTGAGACAACAGATCTGCAATGCGTCGTTGCAGGCACGACACATTACTTTTGCAGTGACCACTGCCGCCGCAAATTCCTGTCGACTGCCGAAAAGAAAACATCTTCGTCTCGTGAGAACTCATGTTGTCATCACCAGCAGGAACCAACGGAAATCGCGGCGAAGCATTCCGAAGAATACTTCTGTCCAATGTGCCGCGGTATGGAGAGCGACAAGCCTGGACAATGCCCCAAGTGCGGTATGGCGTTGGAACGTGCCCGACCTGCTGCAGTGAAAGGCACAGTCATCTACACCTGCCCGATGCACCCGGAAGTCGAAGACTCTCAGCCCGGCGCGTGCCCCATTTGCGGCATGGCACTGGAACCCAAGACGCTGCAGTCGCAGGCAGAAGAGGATGATCCCGAACTGCGGAACATCACGCTGCGGTTTTGGTTGGCGTTGGTACTGAGCGTCCCGGTGTTTCTGCTCGCCATGCTGCCGATGCTCGGCGTCCCTGTGGACCGCTGGTTAAGTACGACATGGCATTCATGGATTCAACTTCTGCTGAGTACGCCGGTGGTTCTGTGGGCTGGCTGGCCGTTCTTTGTGAGGGGCTGGAAGTCCGTCGTGACGTGGAATCTCAACATGTTTACGCTCATTGCCATCGGCACCGGAGCGGCCTATCTCTACAGCCTGATGGCGCTTCTCTTTCCGGGGCACATTCCTGAAAATTTCAAGCACGATGGACAAGTGGCCGTCTACTTTGAGGCGGCAGCCGTCATCATCACGCTAGTCCTGCTGGGGCAAGTACTGGAACTTCAAGCCAGACGACGCACCAGCAGTGCCATTCGGGAACTGCTGTCTCTGGCACCACCCACCGCACGCATCGTGGTAGATGGAAATGAACGAGAAGTTTCCGTGGATGAGGTCCAGCAGGGATACATTCTGCGTGTCCGACCCGGTGAGAAAATCCCTGTCGACGGCAAGCTCACAGACGGGAAAAGTTCCGTCGATGAATCGATGATCACGGGCGAACCGCTGGCCATTGAAAAGCGGTTGGGAGATTCCGTTATTGGCGGCACGGTTAATCAGACGGGCTCTTTCCTGATGGAAGCGGAAAAGGTCGGTGAGGAAACTGTTCTCGCTCAGATCGTCAATCTTGTGGCGGATGCACAGCGCAGTCGTGCGCCAATTCAAAAAGTTGCGGACAGCGTTGCGGGCTATTTCGTGCCTGCCGTCGTGCTGATCGCTGTCATCACCTTTCTGGTGTGGGCCGTCTTGCAGCCAAAACAACCGGCGTTGGCATGGGCATTGGTCAACTCCGTGGCGGTACTGATTATTGCCTGTCCCTGTGCGCTCGGCTTGGCCACTCCCATGTCCATCATGGTTGGTGTCGGACGTGGAGCAAAAGAAGGCGTACTCATCAAGGACGCCGAAGTGCTGGAGACACTGGAGAAGGTGGACACGATTGTTGTGGACAAGACGGGTACATTGACTGAAGGACGGCCAGAACTCACCGAGTGTCTTCCGACCAAATCATTCGAGGAAGCCGAATTGCTTCGTCTGGCGGCGTCTGTCGAACGAAATAGCGAACATCCACTGGCCCGAGCGATTGTGCAAGGTGCAGAGGAACGTGGAATCAAGATCGGCGACGTGGCGGACTTTGATTCGATTACTGGAGGCGGTGTTCGGGGGACTGTCGATGGAAAGCGAATCCTCATCGGCAAAGCATCACTGCTGACAGAACGAAAAGTCGAAGACGCTGAGTCCCTCAGGCAACAGGCGGATGATCTTCAATCGCAGGGCAGAACCGTGATGTACATCGCCGTCGATGAAAAGTTCGCCGGTCTTTTGGCGGTTTCCGATCCGATCAAGGCTACGACACCGGAAGCCGTCCGCACGCTGCATGGACTTGGCCTGCGCATCATCATGCTGACGGGCGACAACGAGAAGACAGCCAAAACAGTTGCCGAAAAACTTGGGATCGATGAGTTTTCCGCAAGCGTGCGACCTGAAGACAAGCACGAGCGAATCAAAGCTCTCAAAGCCGAAGGTCACATCGTGGCGATGGCAGGAGACGGGATTAATGATGCGCCTGCTCTCGCCGAAGCGAATGTTGGGATCGCAATGGGAACCGGGACAGACGTGGCCATCGAATCAGCGGGAGTCACCTTGGTCAAAGGCGATCTGCGAGGCATCGTCAAAGCCGTGAAGTTGAGCCGACACGTTATGGGAAACATTCGGCAAAATCTCTTCTTCGCCTTGATCTACAATGCCATCGGGATACCCATCGCAGCGGGTGTGCTGTACCCGATTTCGGAACACCTGCTGCTGAATCCCATGATTGCTGCCGCCGCCATGAGCTTCAGTTCCGTCTCTGTCATTGGGAATGCGCTGCGACTGCGAACAACGAAGCTGACATGAGCGTTACTCAGCAGGAAATTTCACGATTGTCATTTTGCCGTATCCCGCAGGCCATTGGCTTTCTACTTCGACCTCTCCAACAAACTCTCCCTCGCCCAGTTCAGCCGTGAAATCATTCTGGAGCATGTTCGTCTGATCAATGTAAAGTTTTGCCAGGTATTTTCCAGGCGGTAGCTTCTCTGAGGCAATCTGCTTTGCCAAATCTGTGTCTCGTCGTGCGGTCAGGTTCAGCGAGTGCTGCCATAGATTGCCGCCACCAAACACGGGTCGGTCTGATGTCGCCACTCGATGTTCGGACCAGTCGGAAGCAGTCTGCTGATACAGGTCAACCTGCAACAACATCTTGTCGTACTTCGCCGGGACACCCTCAATCTTGAACCAGATGCCCGTGACAATTGACACTTCGTCGCTCGACGCAGGCAGTTGTTCGGACTTGGCATACCTGGCATGGACGATGGCGGTGTAGTCATCAATGAAGCGGCGGAACTGCTTATAGGATCGGTCGCCAATCACCATCTTCTGTCCACCACCATGTTTGATCTGCATAGTTGGCTTCATGAGCAGCAGACTTTTTTCAGGTTCGTCAGTGTCGATCAGGTCAGCTTCCAGCATGTAATTCAGAGTCGCCTGCGGATCACGGAGCGTAATCCATGACACTTGCTCACCATGCTCTTTTACCTGCTTCTGATTCTGGTCAGGGGAGTGGCAGGCGGCGCAACGTCCCACCTCGCTCCAAACGTTTTCAACGAATGAGGCCAGCACTCGATCCTTTCGAGCGTGACGAATGACTTCTTCGGAGATTTGAGGGCCAATTGCCTGAACATCTTTGTCAGCGATCAAAGTTGAATCACTCACCGCCGCCCGAACCCATGCCCGAAAAGCCTCGAACTCCTGCTGCCGGATTTCATCGGTCACAAGACTCGGTTGCTCAGGGCGACGACTAATGAATGTGAGAATCTTAGAATCATCTGGTTGGTCCAAGTCGATCAATCCAGCGGAAACCAATGAGGCGAACGTCTGCTGCTGAGTGGGCCGGATGTATTCTTTAAGATCAACACCGCTCAAATGGCATTCGGCACAACTGGAAGGCTTGGCCGACTGAAAAATTGGCAGGATGCGTTTCTCGAAGATGGCGAGCGAAGAGTCGCTATCAGTGATCCGAGGCGATCTATTATCGCTCTCGGCGAACCCTGACGGATCGCCTGAAGACTGTCGATCATCGCTGGGTGGTTGTGCAATCGGAGGCGTACTTGTTTGCGGTACATCGTCTCGACTGCACGAAACAACACAGCACAGAATGGTTGAAAGCACAATAAAACGAAGACATGACAGCATGGACATCTCGCATCAATCTAACAACACCCAGTAAACCGAGAGAACACTCAGGGAGCACGGATTCTACCGACAGAAACGTGGGTTGGTTAGAATTGGGTTGACTGCGGCCTATTTCTGGCACTGTTACAGAATCGAGCGTTAAATGCCGTTCCCGTGGAGATTATCACCACAAAGGCATCGATGCAGTGTCTCGCAGTTGTAGCGGAAAAACAATGGAATCATCGCATCTTTCCGTCATCTGCATCTTCGAAGATGATCAGATGGCCGTATTTTTCGTTGTCCTGCAGATTGCCCGATGCTTTGATCTCGCTCATCGCTTGCTGCATTACAAAAGTTGTATTGCTGTTGATAAAAAACAAGCGGATGTTAGAGCGGGATCACGTCGTACTCGACTCATTCACCACCTCACAGTGACCAACATATACAGATCTAGACTTAATGTTTGTCGCATCAATCTGCCAAGCCTGAGGAAACAAAAGCACGTATTTTTCTTATCTCATAAAGTAGAGTGCCCCCATATTTATCTGAGAGGTAGAGTCAGTTGCAAAACTGGCATTTCGTCTGGCTATGTAAACACTGCTAGCTGGCAAGGACGTTTGACTGAGTGGTGCATTTTTTTTTGCAAACTGCGAGCATTTCAGACTAAGTCCGGCTGTGACCGTCGCAATCATTTGTTCCGCCGCACGTTCAGATTGAGCTTCTGATTCAGTAGACTCGAACACATCGTGCAAAGCTTAAAAACAGAGGCTTACGCCGGGCGGTTGTTTCGAAAACTCCAAGTCAATAGATAGCAGGAGATCGAGTATACCGTACCGCGACTGGAGAATTCCAAGAATGCTGTTCCATGAATCGGGCGGGTAGGCTGGCACTCGCTTCTCTCACTGCCTTTCCCACATCTAATGGACGTCCTCCGTGAAGTCGTCGTCCCCGACAGCCAAACTGATCCCCGTTTTCGTTTGTTGACTCGACTTGTCACCGTCTATATTTTCTCAACGGATCATGTTCAATTAAGCCCCTTCAGCATGTGTTGCATTCCGTCCACGTATTCCTGAAGAGCGGTGGCAACCTGTGCATCCGTCTTGCCCGCTATCCTTCCCAACATACGATCCAATTTAATTCCGATGGCTGCTCTGTATTTCGGGTGAAACGGAGTGGCTTGATGAATAAGCCTTGAGCAACAGAAACCGCGATTTTTGCCAGTGATGTTAAACCCGCATCTCGCAGCGCGTACGACGATGTCATGAGACCTGTCTTCCCACGTAAGTAAGATGATGAGCATCTAGATCATCACCGAGAATTCCGCCAAGCGCTGCGTTCAACCACCTGCGTGCCGTTGATCCGGAAACGGCTAACTCTCCAAGCGGACACAGGTCACCATTATGCACCAGCAGCCCGGATCGACCAGGATGATCAACACGCAGGCCGTGAACTGCGAGGTTGCAGGCGAAGGTTTGGCCGGGAAGTGGTGAGGTGGAGACGACCAGCGTCGGGCCGGTGGTGGTGCGGAGTTATTCTGCGGATTACAGGCTGTCGGCTCGGACGAAGTCCTGTCAAATTTCGCTCCGGATGGGATGATTGCCCGTGCAGCGGATGGGCTGAGCTTCGCCTTCAACGGATATCTCAATGCCACCAGAGACACGGTGCCGAAACGTGCCGGTGATGACTCGACCGGGACCGACAAGTACGTTCAGACTCGGTTCGATACTATGAACTGTGGCATTGCCATCAATGCCGCAGTCCGGGACGGCGATGTATACCGTGCCATTTTCCTCCGTTTTCTGCTGCTCAATCCGTCACAAAGGCCGCAGCAGCATGACATCCGAAACCGTCCTATATCACGCTTGCGAGGCGAAATCGTCACGTAATGATTGACCTGTAGCGAGCCCGGGGGCGGCAATATCAGTGTTTCATATGCACCGAAGCCACAGACTTAGATCGACAGGCCGAATGCAATAACGCACGGAAGCGATATCCAATTTAGCCAGAACTCGCGGCAAGGTCCAAACACAAACCTGATCAGAACCATTCACTGACGGCCTCGGTTGCACGCTTGAGCAGACGAAAGTACTGTGTGCAAATCTGTTCTGCCCTGATTCGGAAACTAATCATGAACCGTTTAAATTTGCTGGTGACCGGTTTTGCTTTTCTGATCACATCTGCCGCCATCGCTGCAGAACCTCCGCTGACACTAAAGGCTGAAGGCGACCGGAAATGGTATCGAGGCAACATGCACACGCACTCGTTGTGGAGCGATGGTGACGACTATCCGGAAATGATTGCCACATGGTACAAGGATCGGAATTACGACTTTCTGGTCTTCACCGATCACAACGTGTTACTGCGTGACGAAACGTGGGTCGATGCCGAATCCAACAAAGGGGGGCGGCCAGCCTTTGACAAGCTGAATTCGAAGTTCGCGGGCGACTGGGTACAGACTCGCACAAAAAATGACCGTCAGCAGGTCAGGCTGAAAACGTTTGACGAGGTGTTCATGCGGTTGGCTGAGCCTCAAAAATTCCTGCTGATTCAGGGCGAGGAAATTACAGACAGATTCAAGAACCTGCCGATTCATATGTGTGCCACCAATACAACGGAACTGCTAATTCCGCGGCACGGAGCAAGCGTGGTGGAAGTCATTCAGCAAAACATCAACGCTGCCGTTTCACACCGTGAACGCACGGGTGAGAAGACATTAGTCCATCTGAATCATCCCAATTTCGGTTACGCAGTGACCGCCGAACAACTGATGCAAATCATCGGCGAGAACTTCTTTGAAGTCTACAACGGCCATCCGTCAGTAGCGAATTCCGGCAATGACACACACGCGTCGACAGATCGCATGTGGGATATCATTAACACGTGGAGACTTGCAAAACTTGATCTGCCAATGATGTACGGTCTGGCAACAGACGACGGCCACGACTATCACCGTACAGAAAAAGGGAAGGGCAGTCAGCCGGGTCGCGGCTGGGTGATGGTCTTAACAAACACACTGACGCCGGATGCATTAGTGACATCACTCGAAGCAGGCAACTTCTACTCGTCCAGCGGCGTTACTCTGCAAAGCATAATTCACGACAACAAAACGCTGAACGTGGTTGTCGAGGCAGAAGCTGACGTCACCTATCGAATTGACTTCATCGGAACTCGCACCAATTTTGACGACACATCAAAGCCCGCCATCGACGACGAAGAAAAGGCATTGGGCCGAACCAGAGTTTATAGCAACGAAGTTGGTGCAGTTCTTAAGTCGGTGGATGGCACATCCGCTTCATACACGTTTGAAGGCAACGAACTGTACGTGCGAGCGATAGTCACAGCGTCTCGCCTACATCCAAATCCCGCAGAACGCGGTGAATTCGAACGAGCATGGGTGCAGCCGATTGTGCTGAGATCAAAGTAAGACTTGCTATTCACCAGCCGTGTAAGTTTCTCAAGGCCACGTGGCTTTCGCGGACATCAGCGAAATAGCCGGGCGTCCTGAGACTCGAATAAACGAGTTCCCACGGCAACAGGACGTAGTTTATGGCTGCGTATTGCGAAGTGGCGGCGGATGGGAAACAATACACGTCCGACTTGACTTCCTGCCGAGACCAGCCATGCGACGGCTCCTTCCACTATTTACACTTTTGTTTGTCTGCGCGTCTTCCAGCACTGCTGACGAAGACGTGCTGTTCGAACACCACATCAGGCCGATTCTGAAAGCACACTGTTTTCAGTGTCACGGTGAAGGTGGCGAAACGGAAGGTGGCCTGGATCTGCGGTTGCGGCGATTAATCATTGCTGGCGGAGAATCAGGAACAGCCATTGTTCCTGAACATTCGGCCGACAGCCTGCTTCTGGAACGTGTCCGCAGTGGCGAGATGCCTCCTGGTAAGGACAAACGTTTAAGCAACAAAGACATTCAACTGCTGGATAAATGGATCAACAGCGGAGCACGCACCGCTCGTGGGGAACCGAAAGATATCGGCGATGGCCCATTATTTACGGAAGAAGAACGTAGCTATTGGGCGTTTCAGCCAGTCGTTCGCCCAAATATTCCACAGCAGACGGACACCAAACGAATACGGTCACCGATCGATGCATTTGTACTGGCAAAGCAGTCTGAATTTGCTGAGGACACTGATCGCGAACGCCTGATTCGGCGAGCTTACTTTGACCTGGTCGGCTTACCACCGTCCCCCGATGCCATCGACACCTTTGTTAAATCCGGAAGCGACAGTGCATGGGAATTGCTGATCGATGAGTTACTTGCGTCGTCTCACTATGGCGAACGCTGGGGACGGCACTGGCTGGATGTCGCGGGCTATGCAGATTCCGAAGGCTACACAGATGAAGATCGCGTCCGGCCTAACGCATGGCGATATCGCGATTACGTCATCCAGTCAATCAACGCAGACAAGCCATTTGACGTGTTTGTTCAGGAGCAACTGGCCGGCGACGAAATGGTGCCACCGCCGCACAAGAATCTTTCGCGGGAAGACATTGAAAAGCTTACGGCAACAGGCTTCCTGCGAATGGCTCCGGATGGCACGGCGTCAGGTGGCATCGACAAAGCGGCCGCTCAGAACCAGGTGATCGCAGATACGATGCAGATTGTGGGAACATCGCTACTTGGACTAACCGTCAATTGTGCGCAGTGTCACGACCACCGCTACGACCCGATACCAACAGCCGATTATTATCGCCTGCGAGCAATATTTGAACCCGCCTTCAACTGGAAGAACTGGAAGACACCCGCCGGTCGACAGATTTCTTTATACACCGATGCCGACAAAAAACAGGCGGCGGGGATTGAAGCAGCAGCTGTGGCCGTTGATAAACAGCGGCAGGAAAAGGTCGACGAATACATTACGCGCACGCTGGAAGAAGAACTTCAGCTTGTTCCGGAATCACGCCGCGAGGCATTGCGAATGGCCTACCGCACAGCAGCAAAAGAACGCGACGACGACCAGAAAGCGTTGCTGAAGGAATATCCAAGCGTTGAAAGTATCAGCTCCGGGTCGCTGTACCTGTATGATCGTCGTCGCGACGAACGTGCAGCTAAAATTGATGCCGAACGAAAAAAGAAAGCCAAGCAGTTCATTGAAGAAGCAGGTAAAACAGCGGGCATAAAAATCAACGAAGCCAATCTCAAAGAGTATGCACCGGAACATGCAGCAGAACTTGAACGTCTGGCTGATGAAGCCACTGAACTTCGCAACGCAAAATCCGCTGACGATCTAAAACGATTTGCAGACAAAGCTGCAGAGATCCGCGCGACAAAGCCCGTCGAAGGATTTGTTCGAGCACTCGCAGAAACTCCCGAGACTTTACCAGCGACCTATGTTTTTTATCGAGGCGATCATGAACAGCCCAAAACAGAAGTTGCGCCGGGCGACCTTTCTATTCTGCCCAGGACAGTAGAATTTCCGCTTAACGATGCAGATGTACCAACATCAGGTCGGCGACTGGCATTCGCGAAATACGTGACCAGCAGCACTCATCCTCTGTTTGCTCGCGTGATTGTAAATCGCATCTGGTTGCATCACTTCGGTCGTGGTCTGGTGAACTCGCCAGGTGATTTCGGAGTGCTCGGAAGCCGCCCGACTCATCCTGAACTGCTGGACTGGCTGGCCTCAGAATTCATAGACAGCGGTTTCAGCATGAAACACATGCACCGTCTGATTATGCGGTCAACCGCTTACCGGCAGGTTTCAGCAGCGGGCGATGTTTCATCAGACGCCGTCGACTACGTTGGTTTTCCAATGCGGCGGCTTGAATCCGAAATCATTCGCGACGCTGCCCTATCCGTTAGCGGTTTATTAAATACAAAGCAGTTCGGAGAACCGGTGCCCGTAATGCAGGACCCCGTGGGTCAGATTGTCATTGGCAAAGAAAATCTGGATGGGGAACGGAAGCCAACAGACACTGTTCCGATGGGCGGAGAAGAATTTCGTCGCAGTATCTATATTCAGGTGCGGCGCACGCGAACGTTGGCGATGTTTGAAACATTTGACACAGCAACGTTAAGCCCCAACTGCGACAAACGAACCTACTCAACAGCGACGCCGCAATCGCTGCTGATGATGAACAGCGACATTGCGTTAACGTTTGCCGATGCATTTGCAAAACGTGTTCTCAGTGAAGCCGGCTCTGAACCATCAGAACGCATCACACTGGCATGGCGACTCGCGTTCGGAACGCGACCATCACAGGTCGAAGTAAATGACGCGATGAACTTCTTAACCGGCCTTAGGACTCAGCTGAATCAGAAAGAACCGAACGTTACAGCCGATGAGACGGCAGCAAATGGATTTGCGGTATTCTGTCAGGCATTACTCAGTTCCAACCGTTTTCTGTACATCGAATAGGGCGGACTTCATGAGCAATTCAATGAACTCTCAAACGCTTAACCGGCGCGACCTGATGCGCGGCGGTCTGTTTGGACTTGGCCCGGTCGCACTTTCATGGCTGATGCAGCAGGACAATCTACTCGCCGAACAGATCAAGCCGAATCTTCGTCCACAGGATTTCTCGCTGACCGACCGACCAGCCCCGGAAAAGCCCACCGCCACTGCCATGATTTCGTTATTCATGCAGGGCGGGCCAAGCCATATCGACCTGCTGGATCCGAAGCCCGAACTGAACAAACTGGATGGTCAGAAATTCCCGGGCAACATTAAGTACGACAACGCTGCTCAGGCAAGTTCTCGAGTACTGGGCTGTCCATGGAAATTTAAACAGCATGGACAATGCGGAACGCCCGTTTCTGAATTGCTGCCGGGACTAACAGAAATTGTCGACGACATCGTTGTTGTCCGTTCAACACATACCGGAGTAAACAACCACGGACAGTCTATTCACGCGATGAATTCCGGGCGAACTCAGCGAGGTCGTCCGTCGCTCGGCAGCTGGCTAACATATGGTCTGGGAGCCGAAACGAACAATCTACCAGCCTTTGTGGCGATGACGGATCCTCTGGGGATTCCTGTTGAAGGTGTTCTAAACTGGTCGAACGGCTGGCTGCCTTCACTGTTTCAGGGAACTGTTATCAGACCCCAGGAACCACGCATTCTAAACCTTGAACCGCCCGCCAGCCGCAAAGGCGACGTGCAAAAATCTTATCTGAATTATCTGCAACAACTGAACGAAGAACATCTGGAACAGCATTCCGGTAACTCAGAGCTTTCAGCCAGAATCGCCAACTACGAACGAGCTGCTCGCATGCAGACGGCCGCGCAGGAAGCACTGGATATCAGCAAAGAAACCAAAGTAACTCAGGCACTGTACGGCATCGACAAACCTGAATCAGAAGAATATGGCAAACGTTGCCTCATCTCTCGACGGTTGATTGAACGAGGAGTTCGGTTTGCTCAGGTGTTCACAAGAAATCAGTACTGGGATCACCATGGTTCCATCCGAACATCCTTACCCGCAGCCTGCCGAAAAACCGACATCCCCTGCGCCGGGCTGGTCAAAGACTTGAAGCAGCGCGGCCTGCTGGATTCAACAATCGTGCACTGGGGCGGCGAAATGGGGCGATTGCCGGTGATCCAAAACGATGCCGGTGTCGCCAAAGTCGGACGCGACCACAACACATACGGCTTCACCATGTGGCTGGCCGGAGGCGGCTTCCGCCAGGGTGGCACCTATGGAGAAACCGACGAATTCGGCCACCACGCGGTAACTGACGTCGTCAACCATTTCGATTATCACGCAACGTTGCTGCACCTGTTTGGTGTCGACGCAGAGAAACTAACGTTTAAGCAAAACGGTCGAGAAGAATCGCTGCTGGATGGACAAAGCGGCAAGGTGATTGCCGGACTGCTGAGCTAATTTGAAACAACCAGCTGCAAGCTTTCGTGTGCTGCTTTGGATAATTTCGGACAGGCCACAAAAACACGAGGACGGTTGCTGCTCCAAGGAACATGCACCGCCGACCGAAACGCTTTGTGCGCGACCATAAGTCCGCAATATTAGCCGCACTCCAGCAGAAACCGATCTTGGTTAAAACCGCCAGGCTGCAGACCCAATTGGCCGACGTCTATTCCATTGAATGCCCAACAGCGGTATTCCCCATTTACGACACATAGAACGGCACTTCGTTTGGCTTCCTATCCTGAGCGTGTCTCGATACGAAGCAAAGAATAGGTCGCGACCGCGTGAGCCATCCAAGCTGCCATTAACACCGTCATTTGTCAGCGTGATGTTGTAAAGGATATAGCTTCCGTTCAGACCACATGACGCTGTGCCGGTTAGGTATTCAAACCGATCGTCGTAGTTACGTGGGAGAACTGCAGGCGACCGGTCAAGAGGAAACACCATTTCCTATTTTGGTTCGACTGAAAATAGCAGCATTCCGCCCACACCAACGATGGGTCTCGCGATTTTCCGGCAAAATCTTTCACTCCCAGCCGGACATTGGCTGCAGCCGGTTTCCTGCTGACTGACAATTACGTGTGAATTTGTAGTCTTGCCTGTCGTCAGTGGATGAATGCCCCAACACTCGTCACAATGTCGCACCAGTGACTTTGGGGGACGAAAACATTGTCTCGGTTGTTCGCGTAGCGCGAGTAGCGAGGCAAACAACGTGCTTCCAGAACTCAAAATTTCTTCCACTTGATATGTAGAGCCGTTGCATAAATTTGGCCGGTGTTGTCGACAAAAAGACGACCAACCGCTGAATGAATCTGCAAAAGGAAATTCGCAACGTGAGCGCAGGATCACATTACACAGTTTTAGCTCGCCGTTTTCGCCCTCAGGCGTTTGACGATGTGGTTGGGCAGGAACACGTTTCGCAGGCATTGCGGAACGCGATTCGGTCCGGCCGTGTTGCGCATGCGTATCTGTTTACAGGCGCTCGCGGCGTAGGCAAAACTTCCAGCGCACGCATTCTGGCTAAGGCACTCAACTGCCCAAACGTCAAAGATGGTGTCCCCTGCAACAACTGCGAAATCTGCGACGGTATTTCCGCGGGCAATGATGTTGATGTGCTGGAGATTGACGGAGCATCCAATCGTGGAATCGACGACATTCGATCGCTGCGAGCAAATGCTAATAGCCGTCCAATGCAGGGCAAATACAAGCTATATATCATTGACGAAGTTCACATGCTCACGCGCGAAGCCTTCAACGCGCTGCTGAAAACACTAGAAGAGCCGCCACCAAATGTGAAGTTCGTTTTCTGTACAACAGAACCCAATAAAGTCCCGGATACAATTCTGTCTCGCTGCCAGCGTTTCGATTTCAGCACCATCGGTGAAGAATCGATCGGCAAACGACTGAAGGAAATTGCGGCGTTGGAAGGCTTTGTAGTCGAAGACGATGCCGTGGAACTTGTGGCACGTCGAGCACGCGGATCCATGCGAGACAGTCAGTCGCTGCTTGATCAATTGCTGGCATTTAGTGACGGAACGGTCAAGACGGACGACGTTCATCGCATGCTGGGCACAGCCAGCGACGACATGCTGATCGCATTGTTCGACGCGATTGCCGAACATCGACCAGGAGAAGTGTTGAACACTTTGGACGCCGCATTAAACGGCGGAGTTCAATCCGGCGAGTTACTCGACCAATGCGTCGGCTATGTTCGCGATCAAATGGTGACTCTTAGTGCCGGGGCAACGGTTCCATTGTGCAGTGTGGGACCGGGTCGACGCGACGTCATTCAAAAGCAAGCCGCAAGATTGGGGATGCCAAATGTTATGGCAGCATTTCAGATTCTGTCTGAAGCCAAAGGGCGCATGATGCGCAGCACCTTTGCGCAAGTGCTGCTTGAAATGGCACTCGTTCAGATCTCGCTGCTCGAAAACCTGTCTGCCATCAGTAGGCTTCTGTCGGGGGAACTACCAAGTCTTCCGGCACCTGCAGAACAAATTCCAGCGGGAGCACCAGCCGCACTGCCAATGACCTCAACCACCACAGAAAGTCAGCCGCGGGCGACAGAGCCGGAAAAAAAAAATCCTGAAATGACCCCGGTATCTGCAGCAGAACCGCTGACCGTTGCCGCAGAATCCGCTCCTAAGTTTGAATTTATTCAGCAAAATGCTGAACGAATCCTGACGGAAGTGATTTCAGAAACAGGATTTACGCTGTCGTCCGCGTTAAAGTCGCTAGCGTCAATAGCAATTTCCGGGCCAAACGGCCTAGAATTACAACTCGGCTCGTCCTATGATTTTCAAAAGCGAGTTATCGAACAGCCGGAAAATCGATCTGCGGTGCAATCAATTGTCGTTCGCCTAACCGGTGTCGATCCGATTGTGACGCTGAAGCTTATTTCTGAACCGGCAAAACCAGAGCCTCAACCTGCGGCGCCGGAACGTTCCAATGCTCCACCAAAAGTTCAGGACAATAGAAGAGATTCGCCACCACAAGTCAAAGGCCCCATGCCACTAAAGTTGCGTGCCGATATTGACCCGCAACAAGATGCGTTTGTGCAGCAAATCGTAGAAACTTTCGGTGCAAAAGTTGTGCGAATCACTGACGCTCCAACAAGACGCGATACAACAGAGACAGAAGAAGAAGAAACCTGATGCGGGCTGAACGACAGACAGCCTGTAACAACGAACAACTAAGGTTGCAGAATGTTTGATCAGCTCAAAAATCTCGGTTCCATGATGCAGCAGGCCCAGAAGATTCAGGGGCGAATGGCGGAGGTCAAAGAAAAGATCTCCGCGTTGCGTGTCGAAGGTATTGCAGGCGGCGAAATGGTTAAGGTCGAAGTCACCGGCGACATGAAAATCGTGAATGTCCACATTGAACCATCGCTGATTGAAAGTCAGGATGGCGAGATGATTGAGGAACTGGTGATGGCAGCGACAAATCAGGCGCTGCAAAAAGCCAAAGATGCTGCCGCAGCAGCGATGTCAGAAGTGGCTGGCGGAATCAATATCCCCGGCCTCGGCGATGCTTTGTCGAAGTTCGGACTCGGCGGCCCACAGCCATAAGCCACCATTTTTGGCGACCACCGGTAGTAATTCGCAGTCGCCGAAACACGAACCTCAACAACCGGATTCAGTAAGAAAACAACCGACGGGTGAGTCGGGGATTGATATCAGAAACAATCAAAGGAAACAGGGATGGCGGGAATTAAGACAGATGTGACAGACCATCCGTATGGTGTCAGTGTCGGCAGGCTGATTGATGAATTCAATCGTCTGCCGGGAATCGGACGAAAGTCTGCCGAACGCCTCGCAAACTATGTACTGTCGTGCAGTGTGCTGGAAGCAAACTCATTAGCCGATGCAATTCGCAAAGTGAAAACGTCGGTAAAACGTTGTAGTAACTGTTTCAATCTGACTGAAACTGAGGTCTGCAATTTGTGCCAGAATCCTCGAAGAGATGCTTCCGTGATCTGCGTGGTCGAACAACCCAAAGACGTGGTCGCTCTGGAATCCAGTGGAGCATTTATGGGACGTTACCACGTACTTGGCGGGCGAATTGCTCCTTTGGAAGGGATCGGCCCGGAGAATCTAACCATCAACCAGTTGATCAAACGGATTCGCCGCGACGATGTCAAAGAACTCGTCATGGCCACCAACCCGACCCTGGAAGGAGACGGGACGGCTTTGTTTATCACGAATCTTTTGGAAAATGATGATATAAAGATTACACGACTTGCGCGAGGCATTGCATCGGGCAGTGTTCTGGAATTCGCCAATCGTGAAATGCTGGCAGACGCGTTACGCGGCCGACAGTCGTTTTAATTATTGAATATTGCTGCCACTAATCTTTACCTCCAACCAGTGACTTATAAGAAACTCGGAATTGTTGGCATCGCGTTTGCGAACCAGTTTACTTTGTGATTTAAACTGGACTCATTGACGCAGACCTGTAGTTCTCAGGATGATTGTTTCTGACATGCACCTGAACATATCTCAGCAAATGAAGATGAGCCAGCAAATGAAGCTGGCCCCGCGGATGATCCAGTCCATGGAGATTCTGCAGCTGAACATGATGGCGCTGAACGAACGCATCGAACAGGAACTGGTGGAAAACGTCACCCTGGAAGTTGTCGATAAGGATCGTGACCAGCCTTATGACGAAGCCGACGAAGTCATCCGACCGGACGATCCGCGTGAAGCTCGGGAACTAAACAAAGACGTTGAGCAGCGTGAACTGGTTAACGACAACGATAAGAACAACGAGTCTGATTTCGAGCGGCTGCTCGAAATTTCGTCCGAATGGCCCGAAGACAACGTCAGCTTTGGTGGCAGTCCTTCGTCCAATCAAGTGTCGGACAGCATGGATCGCCAGCACGATGCCATGGCCAACATGACAGCTCGACCGCAATCGCTGCATGAATATCTTCTGGAACAGTTCACATTCAATTCCATCGACCAGACACTTCGCCAGTTCGGCGAATACCTCATTCAACACCTGGATCACAACGGTCGGCTTCAAAGCCTCCTGGCTGAAATCTGTCAGCAATTCAATCGCGTCTACGACCAAAGCCTAACGAATGAACAGGCAGAAGATGTGCTGGTGATGATACAGCAACTGGATCCGCCGGGCGTTGGAGCTCGCGATTACAACGAAATGCTGTTGTTGCAGATTACCGACAACATGCCGTTTCACGAAGTTATGCGAGTACTTGCCAGAGACCACCTGGAAGACATCGCATTCAACCGACTTCCGGTGATTCAGAAGGCCACCGGCTACAGCATCGACATGATCAAGGTGGGTATCGAACAGATTCAAACATTGAATCCATACCCGGGAAGAGGCTTTGAACAACGCCCCGTGCAGCGTGTCACGCCGGATCTTGCCGTCGAGAAAGATGACAAAGGCAATTACGTTGTGCGATTGCTGGATGAGTACGTTCCAGAACTACGCATCAGCCCTCGGTATGCAAAAATGCTGAAGGAAAACCCAACAGCAGAAACGCGTGAGTGGATCAAAAAGAAGGTCGAATCTGCTCGGTGGCTGATTGAATCTATCGAACAACGATACAGCACCGTCAAGAAAGTAGCGCAGGAGATCATCAATCATCAAACTGAGTTCATCGAAAACGGGCCCGAATTCATCGCCCCTTTGAAGATGCAACAGATTGCAGATCGCGTCGGTGTTCACGTCACAACCGTGTCGCGCGCTGTTGATGAAAAATGGATCCAGACGCCTCGCGGGCTATTTCCGCTGAAACGATTCTTCGGTGGTGGAACGCAGACCGCTGAAGGTGAAGAAGTTGCATGGGACACCATTCGCATCAAGCTTCAGGAACTGATTGACAGGGAAGACAAGGTTAAGCCGCTTAGTGATGACGCACTGGTGGATTCACTGGCGGAACAGGGGCTGAAGCTGGCTCGAAGAACAATCACAAAATACCGCAAACAGATGGGTATTCCTAGTTCTCGACAGCGTCGTGAATATTAACGCCTCAGCAGCGTTCAAAGTCGCCGTGGAACCAGCTTAACTCTGTTCAGCCAATCGCACTAAAAACGCGTTGCACACCCACACCGACGCGCCGCAAACATTGTCTGGCCGAAGTCTCCACTACGTTTGCTTCGTGTTCTTAGATTGCACATTAATGACCAATGCCGCAATCTGCGACGGAATCATTCAGAACCACATCATGAGTTCGCTGTTCTCCAATGCGGCAAGTTGCCAGAATCGTGTTACGAATCAGGCGACCCTTACCATTCTGGAATACAAACAATGGAACGACGTAACTTTCTGCAGTTGTCATCGTAGGTCTTCTGGCTGGTATTTCTCCAAAGCTTTATGCTGCCGTCCCTCAACAGAAACTCAGGGTCGGCCTGATTGGCTGTGGCTGGTATGGCAAAATTGATCTACTGCGACTGATTCAGGTGCGTGACGTTGAGGTTATTGCTTTATGCGATGTCGATCGAAATATGCTTAGCGAAGCTGCCGACATAGTATCCGGAAGGCAGACTTCAGGCGAAAGACCTCGCACGTTCAGCGACTATCGCACGATGCTGGCAGAAACAGCGTTAGACATTGTTCTCGTTGACACGCCCGATCACTGGCACGCATTACCAGCCATCGCTGCAATGGAGCAAGGCGCGGATGTCTGGGTACAGAAACCCACCGGAGTCGATGTTATCGAAAGCCCGGCGATGCTTGTCGCAGCAAGAAAGCACGGTCGTGTCGTACAGGTTGGCACACAAAGACGGAACACGCCGCACCTGATTGAAGCTCGCGACAAGGTTATTAACGAAGGCTTGCTGGGCGATGTCGGGATGGTTGAAATCTACTGCTATTACCATATGCGGAATCAGAAAAATCCTCCAAACGCTACTCCGCCGGAATACATCGATTACGAAATGTGGACCGGCCCGGCACGAATGCTTCCCTACAACGAAATTGTACATCCGCGGGGCTGGCGAGCCTTCATGGAATACTGCAACGGAATTGTCGGCGATATGTGCGTGCACATGTACGACATGACACGATGGTTGCTGGATCTGGGTTGGCCAAGTCACATAAGCTCAAATGGCGGAATCCTCGTATAGACTGATGCTAAGGCTAACATCACGGACACTCAAACCGCCACGTTTCAACACACAGACTTTCCAGTCATCTGGCAACACCGTTCGTGGGAAGATGCGCCGGACGCAAACTACCCATGGGGAGCCACAATTTACGGCAGCAAAGGTACTCTGAAACGGGACGTCAACAAGTACGATTTCATACCTCGCGGCGGCGGAAAACCATTGCATGGCGACGCTGTTCTTGAATTCGAAAAGTACCCGCAAGACAAAACCGAAAAAGACCTGGAACGACATGTGGCGTCAGCCGTTCGCGGCCATATAACCAACTTCCTTGACTGTATCGAGTCCCGCCCAAAACCCGTAGCTGACATCGAACAGGGACACATTTCGTCCGCCAGTTGTATTCTGGCAAACATCGCGCTGGATGTTGGCCGGACACTCGAATGGGATCCGGAAACGCATATCGTCAAGAGCGACGCAGAAGCCAATAAGCTGCTTCGCCGACCATACCGGGCTCCATGGAAACACCCGGAACCCATCTAGAGCAAATTCCAAAAGGGTTCAGCCTGGTCGAACTCGCGTGGAAGAGCGTACTGTTTCTTTGACAGTCGGTGCAATTTTTTGTAGCGGCCCACAAAATAGGCTGCCATCAGAAACATCGGGACTCTACACGAAAACCACTGTCGCCACTTGCGGGATGTCACCTTGCAAACGGGAATGAATTACCTGTTGGGGTTTGCGAACGTAGTTCACACAAACCTGAACCTGCCCCGTGTTTCCGCAGGCTAATTTGTGAAACTCCGGAAGTGGAAGGAACTCTTTCGAGTTCCGCCCCCCGGGTTATTCAATGGCTATCCGAGACAGCGCTTCTGGATACGGCCTAAAATCGCAAATTTACAAGCACACGCCGCGAGCGTGTGAATCCTCGCATTGCAAAATCCACTCGCGCGTCGTGCCTGTATCGGGAAGTACGAAACTTCGATTTCAGGACGCCCTCTAGTTCTTTGCCAATTCTCGCAGCACTGTGTGAAGGATGCCGCCATTGCGGTAGTAGACAACCTCAACAGGAGTATCAATTCGACACGTGGTAACAAAGTGAACTTCTTCGCCGTTGGCCTTCCGAGCCGTTACTTCGACTGCCTGTCTGGGTTCCAGTGAATCATCCAGGCGAATGTCGAAGACTTCTGTTCCGTCCAGTTCCAGGCTTTCGCGACTTTCACCTTCGCGATACTGCAACGGCAGCACACCCATTCCAACCAGGTTGCTGCGGTGAATACGTTCGAAGCTGGTGGCAATCACAGCTTTGATTCCCAGCAGGAATGTTCCTTTCGCGGCCCAGTCGCGCGACGAGCCAGTTCCGTATTCGGCACCTGCCAACACAACCAATGGCGTACTATCTTCTTTGTACTTCATTGCTGCGTCATAAATGGAAGTCTGTTCGCCTGTTGGGAAATAGATGCTTACGCTTCCTTCTGTTCCAGGTGCCAGCAGGTTCTTCAATCGAATATTGGCGAAGGTTCCACGGGTCATCACGCGGTCATTACCACGACGACTGCCGTAGCTATTGAAGTCTTTAACGTCGACACCTTCGGCCTGCAGATATCTCCCCGCCGGGCTGTCGGGCTTGATGGCACCGGCAGGACTAATGTGGTCCGTTGTCGTGGAATCACCCACAGAAATCAGACAGCGAGCTCCCTCAATCGCAGCAATCGGTTCCGGGGTTTCCGGCATGTCTACAAAGAACGGTGGTTCCTGAACGTAGGTGCTTTTAGCGTTCCATTCATAAAGCGCGCTGTCAGAACTTTTGATGGCCTGCCACTCTTCCGGGCCATTCGCTGCATTGGCATACTGCTCCACAAACATTTCCGGCGTCATCGCGGATGAAATCGTGCTCGCAATTTCACTCTGAGTCGGCCAGATGTCCTTCAGGTAGACATCATTACCGTCCTGATCCTGCCCTAGAGGATCGTTATCCAGGTCGACATCGACGGTTCCAACCAATGAATACGCAACCACCAATGGAGGACTGGCAAGATAGTTGGCCTTTACCAACGGATTAACTCGGCCTTCAAAGTTTCGATTACCTGACAGTACAGCTGCGGCTACCAAATCGCCACCCGTTACTGCGGCTGCAACGGCATCCGGCAGGGGACCACTGTTGCCAATACATGTTGTGCAGCCGTAGCCAACGGTCTGAAAACCCAGTTCATCCAAAGGCTTATCAAGTCCGGCCTTCGTAAGGTATTCGGTCACGACTCGAGATCCAGGAGCCAGGCTTGTCTTCACCCATGGCTTGCGAGTCAAACCTTTCGCCACAGCATTCCGAGCCAACAACCCTGCACCAACCATCACGCTGGGATTGCTGGTATTAGTGCAACTGGTAATGGCCGCAATCACCACGGCACCATCAGAGATTTCTGAACTGTCTCCGTTTTCCTGGACCTTAACTGGCACTGAGGCCGTCGCCTTGCCGAACGTGCTGGTCAAATCTTTTTTCCAGGACGACTGCATGTCTTTCAACAAAATCCTATCCTGCGGGCGCTTGGGGCCAGCTAGTGATGGCACCACGGTGCTCATATCCAAACCAAGGCTACTACTGAATCGCGGTTCAGGAGCATCATCCGTTCTGAACAGGCCCTGTTCTTTGGTGTAACGTTCCACCAAATCCACCAGGTCTGCCGGACGGCCAGTTCTTCTTAGATAGTTCAGTGTCTCACTGTCCACAGGGAAGAAGCCCATGGTGGCACCGTATTCCGGAGCCATATTGGCCAACGTCGCCCGGTCAGCGAGTCCCAGCTTTACCATGCCTTCGCCATAAAACTCAACGAACTTGCCAACGCAGCCGTGAGCACGCAGCATCTGAGTTACAGTCAGCACAAGGTCTGTCGCTGTAGCACCTTCCGGCAGAGCCCCCGTTAGTTTAAAACCAACAACTTCAGGAGTGAGCATGTAAACCGGTTGCCCCAGCATCACCGCCTCTGCTTCAATTCCCCCAACCCCCCAGCCGACGACTCCTAAACCATTGATCATTGTCGTATGGCTGTCGGTACCGACCAGACTGTCAGGATACGCAACACCATTGGTGACCATGACGACTTTGGCCAGGTACTCAAGGTTAACCTGATGAACAATGCCGGTTGCGGGTGGAACTACGCTGAAGTTTTTGAAAGCTTTCTGCCCCCATCGAAGAAACTCGTAGCGTTCGTTGTTTCGTTCGAACTCAATCTCAACGTTGTGTTTCAATGCGAAACGACTGGCAAATTCGTCTACCTGCACACTGTGATCGACTACAAGATCGCACTGAACCAGCGGGTTAATTTTTGTAGGATCGCCCCCCATTCGTACCATCGCGCTTCTAAGAGCGGCAAGGTCAACAACAGCTGGCACGCCGGTGAAGTCCTGCAAAACAACTCGTCCCGGCTTGAACGGAACTTCTACCTGAGCCGGAGCAGTCGCATTCCAATTGGCGAGATTATTCACGTCATCCGGATTTACAATAAAGCCGTCCACGTTTCTTAGACAGGCTTCCAAAAGCACGCGAATCGAATACGGCAGTGTGTTGATATCCCCAATGCCGTCGTCGCTCAGTTTCCGAAGACTAAAATACTTAACGTCGCCAGCTGATGTAGACAAAACTGCTTCGGCGCCGAAGGGATTCATTGAGGCCATGTTGATGACTTAGTGATTTATGTGTGACTGAAAATGTATGCTGGAACACGCGTCTGAGTACTTATCAAGCCCGCCTTCCGTTCGCTCCGTATCGACATTGTAGAGAAGTGGCCCAAAGTCTCAATTCGCCAAAGCGTGTAAAGCAAAAGTCCGACTTAGAACTCCCGACAAAACCTGCGTGAGTCGCCGGTTACTCTGTTCTATTTTTGCTTTTTCGGGCTGAACCGTCGCATCCACCAGTACTTTTCGTAACCAGGACTCGATTTCAGCATTCATCGCCTCTGCCCGTTCGGCCTGCCGGGCCGCCAGATTCGACATTTCACCTAGGTCGTTCCCGAGATCAAACAAGGCCAGCTCTTCCCTGCCATCTGCAGGATGGTGCCAGTTAATGTGGGGCAGGGCATCCCGCGGCTTCGGCGGACGACCGCCGTTAACGACTAACTTCCAATCGCCGTCCCGCATGCTGATAGCGTCGCCGTACTTCCAGAACAGTTTACGTTCTGCCCCGATATGGCTTTCCGTTAGTATTTCCGTAAGGCTGATTCCATCAAGATTATGTTCCGCCAGCAGACTCACGCCTGCGAAGTCCAGAATGGTCGGCATCACATCGATGGTACACGCCAGCTGACTTTGGACAGTTCCTGCTTTGATCGCGCCCGGCCAGCAAGCGATTCCGGAAACTCGATGACCACCTTCCCAAAGCGTGCCCTTCATGCCGTAGAGTTGGCCACACGACCCCGGTCCCGTGGCACCGTTGTCTGAAAAGAACAACAGCAACGTGTTGCGATCGGCACCAGACTGTTGCAGGGCGTCCAGCACATCTCCGATCCGTTTATCCATTTCAATCATCATTTCGGCATAGGCACGTTTTGCATGCCCAGGTTCGCGATGATCGTAGATCATCGCACTTTTCCCAACCGACAAACCGGCAGATCATGCGGCCCCTGATAGGGATCGTGGGGAGCCTCATGAGCCACATATAAACAAAACGGCCTATCAGCCAACTCAGCCGATGCTTGTATAAATTCGCACGCATGCTTTGTAATCAAGTGAGTCGTATAGCCTTGCTCGTGACTAACCTGATTCTGGTGCCACCAGTCGAATTGGCCAGCCCCATCGATGTGAGTATGGAAGTCAACGTTGCCGCTGACGTAGCCGACATAGCGATCAAACCCCTGATGAATTGGGTTGTATGGTTCTTCATAACCCAGATGCCACTTACCAAACATCGCGGTCGCATATCCTGCATTTCGCAGAACTTCTGCAACCGTATGTGCGCGGGTTTGCAACCCCTGATGTCGGTTACGGTTAAACGCCGCGTAAACGACGCCATCGATCCCCGATCGTTGTTGGTAACGGCCAGTCATTAAACCGGCTCTTGTTGGCGAACAAACGCATCCGCTGGAATGAAAATCCGTAAACTTCATCCCCTCGGCTGCCAGTCGATGAATATTCGGCGTTAGAAAATCCGTCCCGCCCTAACAGCCGGCATCTCCGTACCCCATGTCGTCAACCATGACGATCGCAAAATTCGGACGACGCGACTGTTCGGCGGACGACTGTTCGCCAATCAACATCACACAGCAAAAGAATGTTGCACGGATCCACATAACGACCACACCTACGGTGTTTCGTCAACGTCCGAACGAAATGGCCCGGCCGGCAGACCTTCCATATTGAACAGATTGCCGATCGGATTATTCGCCCAGTTGTAACGAACGGCGGTCGGTTGCATCACTTCCGGCGACGACACAACAATCGTCACTCCGTCGATTTCCGCTTCTGCCCAAAAGAATTTGCGATCCTCACCCGCAATCGCAAATCCCTTCAGAGCGCCACCCTTCGCAACCAGCCCGCTGCCGACGCTTGTGAAGGACAGCACGCCCGTGCTGCCCTTGATTTTCAGACCACCGAATGTCGGTCCGGCCGCCACAACAACCTTGTCGCCATACGTAATCTGCAAAGCCTGCAAAGCCAACCGCTTTCCGACATCCTGCTTATTGCGAGGATGAATGTCAGCCGCATCGCCGATGTCAGTGATTACGGCTAAACCCACGTGCGGCACTGTCTGAGTCGCCATCAACTGTGCTTCTCGCAACGCCGCCCAGCCTGGCTGAACAGGAGTATCCTGAACGCCCATAAAATTCGCCAGCTGTACAATGTGAAACGAGAAATCTTTCTGTTGAAACCGAACTTTCCAATCGTTAATCATTGTCGGCAACAACGTGCGATATTGAATGGCTCGCCCCGCGTTCGATTCTCCCTGATACCAGACCGCTCCTGTTACGCCATACGGCAACAGCGGAGCCAACATGCCGTTGTACAACACTGTGACAACATTCGGATTATTCGCGGTTCGCTGTGGTGCTGGCGGTATCTTCCCCAACTCGGCACTGGCGTTGTAGCTCCAGACGCCGGCCAATGACGTTTCACTTTTCGCGACCTTCAAGTTCATCTGTTGTGGCTCACCGAAAATACCGCCACCACCAGACGTATCCAGAACGCGAATGGCAATGACATTGCGACCGGCCACCAAAACCCCGGCAGGAATGTTGTAACTGCGAGCAACGTTCCAATCAGAATGCCCGCCAACATATCGGCCATTCACCCATGTAGAATCGACATCGTCGATAGGTCCCAAAGACAGTTCGCCCGCTTTTCCGGCTTCACGCTGAGTCAATTCAACGTCGCGACGAAACCACACAACTCCATCGTAGTTTTCCATGCCTTCAACACGTTCCCAATTCGCAGGCAGAGTCATCGACTTCCAATCGGCTGTGCTGAGTTCTGCATTTTGCCACCCGCCTTTCGACCCCGGATCGGCAGCCTGCCACCAGGCATCCATCTGCTTATCAAAGGACTCGGCGTTTAGCTTTTGAGCAGCTACTGACTTCTGAAACGTTTCAACAGCAGGTCGAAAATCATCCATTGTCTTCAACGCGTCAGCGCTGGTCCATGCCTCGGCGATGGTGCCGCCCCATGATGTATTGATCAAACCCACCGGCACATCCAGACGCTGTTGAAGTTCGCGACCAAAGAAGTACCCAACAGCACTAAATCCGGGAACTGTCTGTGGGCTACAAACCTGCCATGCAGAATTGACCGTCTCCTGGGGTTCTCCGGAAACGCGTTTGGGCACAGTAAACAGACGAATTTCCGGATGGCTGGCCGAAGCGATTTCCGCCGCCGAATTGTTCGACGCCGCAACCGGCCACTCCATATTCGACTGCCCTGAACACACCCAAACGTCGCCGATTAAAACGTCCTTCACCGTCACAGACTGTGAACCGGTAACCATTAGTTCAAACGGGCCACCCGCTGAAAACACTCCCAACTTAGCCATCCACTTTCCGTCTGCCGCTGAAGTTGCCTTAGCCGTTTTCCCATTCAATGAAACTTTCACTTCCTGTCCGGGATCCGCCCAACCCCAAATAGGAATTTCAACGCCACGTTGCAGAACCATGTGATCAGTAAACAGCTGATGAAGAAATGGTTTTTCATCGGCAACGCACTGAGGCATAGCAATCAGCAGCAATGTAAACAGAAGACTTAAACGACGAATCATAAAATTGCTTTCACACAGATAACCACGCGACACAAAACCAAAAGCTGGAACAACACACAAACCAGAAAACGTCGACGATCCTTACTTTGCATTCCAAATCTTAAGATCATCAATCATCAACGACTCGCCGCGCATCACAAATCGATAGTTCGGCTTTTCGGCATCAAGCCGAGCATTCTGGCCACTGACTTTGAGCCCGTTGTCAGTCGTTACAACAAGCCTGTCGCCCAGCATTTCGACTTGCATCGTGTACCACCTATCCTGTTCAAATTTTCCCTTTGCAGCGCCGATCAGTTGGCTCTTTATAGACTTGTCGTTTTTGTCCGCATCAGTGCGAACAGTAAACCCCGTTGGCGTCAGGATAATTCGATATAGATGCCCCTTAGCGTGGTTCAAACTAACGTGAAAACCATCCGTTGAACCTTTCAGTTTGAACGAGAAGCGTGCAATTGAGTTGCGGTTTTTCTTTTGGCAGTTCAGAACGGCAGCGTGCTTATCAGCCTTCAGTTCTTTAGCAACAATCGCACCATCAACAATCTTCCACTCGCCCTTTGCAACCGCCCAGTCTTTACTAAGCTCGTCCGCATCAAAGGTTTCGTCAAGCACGACGTCACCGGGCTGAACCAGTACAGGTGAGATGTCCGAATTCTTTTCAGCAAAACAAATAGATGCAGACATCGCCAGCAGGCAAAACGGCAGAACGAATTTCATGTGGAAACTCCATAAACCAGGACGAATAAGCAAATCGCGGCTCTACAGAATTGCCGTGCCATTTGCCAAGCTATCAGTGTGACCAAAGCTTTCCAAGCAACAAGCGAATCCCTGCTACCGCCAAAACAACTCCAGGCACCTGCAGCTGGACAGACGTGTTTGCTGACGGCCGCTTGATACCCAGCAGTGTAAGCGACCACCGGCTTCAGGTGCAGCAGCAGGGATCTACGCAAAACTACTTGTGCATCTTCAGCGTCATCGCATGACCGCCGCATTCTGTCGCAATCTGGTCCAGCACCATCGGCAGAAACAGCACGCCTGAATAATGATTGGCCGGCATACGAATATGATGCGACGGATCAAGTCCACTGGCCTTTGCAAAAGATTCGCTGCTGGACGGCGTCACAACCGTATCGAAGGTGGCCGAATACAGCCACAGCCGTTCCGGATCAATGCGGTGTGACAGCAAATTGGGTTCGAACCGCTGCAGCAGTCGTCTTGCTTTTTCACCGTCAAACCCCTGCGACTTCAACAGCTGCCTCAGGTCAGCAGTCTCGCGGTTTCCTGTGGCAACCAGATCCGGCAGATTTCCGCCAGCCAACAGAACGAACGTACGATAAAAGGCATCGTCCAGGCCAGCAGTCGTCGCGGCTATGAAACCGCCGAGACTGGTGCCCTGCAAGCTGATGCGAGAAGCGTCAACGCCCGGCAAACTTTTTACTGCGTCAAGAGTCCGTCGCACATCCGCGATTCCCTGACGCATCAGTGTCGCGAACTGCTGATCCTCAGATCGAACATCCGCGGGACGGCGCTGACCATAAAATGGCAACTGAACCATAAACGCATGCACGCCTCGATCACGAAGACCACGCGCAACCATACGCCCAACCGTCATACCTCGCCCGGATTCGTGAACAACAACCATGGCTGGCCCCTGCAAAATACGGCCGGCCTCATCCGTGACGGCGTACCATTCGACAACCACATTATCGTTCTGCGGATGTCCTGAATCGACGGCAGACGGGAATCGTAGAAGTGCCTGACATCCAAATTCCTGCGGTTCATCGCACACCACAGAAAACTTCGCGGACTCCCACCAAAGACCGTTCAGGCATTCCAATGCTTCCGCAGACGCGTCTGCAAGCTGTGGCAGCGAATCTAGTGCCGCTACACGAAGTCCGATCATGCCACTAACGGAATCCGCATCGCCATCAGCAGCCATGCAAGGCAAATCACTGCCCGAAAACACCAGACCGACAACCGCAGCCACGGCCACGGCCACGGCCACGGCCACGGCAACACACTGAACCCTCGCCAAACAATCCTGCTGTTTCATGAACGCGGCTCCGCTGCAATTTCCTGATCGTTCGTCGCTTCTACGGCTGCAACGAAACTGTCCAACTCTACGTCGACTGCATTTCTACCTGACGACCAGCTGCTAAGCTATCATGCGGATTATTATTCTGAGTCAGCGAATGGAAACCGCGACGAACGTCTGTTATTGACGCAACCTTCGAAAACACGTGGCAACAAAAACATTTCGACGGCCCCCCCGGAGGAAAATCAGTCAACGCAAATCAATATCCCCTGATTTCGGCGATCAGTCCGCGTAAAACGCAAGGGTACGACTGGCTTGGTTATAATCTTTCTTCGTCCAGACAGATTACACTGTTTCCTCGCTAACGGCGACGTCCTCCATTTTTTTGCTTCATAGGAAAAGGTTATTCAATGCCGGACTACACTGTTGGAATTATTGGGGCCACTGGTCGCGGCAACTATGGCCACAGCCTCGACACAGCCTGGCTGGACGTGACCAACACTAAAATTATCGCGGTCGCGGATGCCGACCCAGCAGGCCTGGCGGAGGCTGCAAAACGAACCGGTTGCAACGCAACATTCTCTGATTACAGAACCATGATGGATACCGCCAGGCCAGACATCGTGGCCGTTTGTCCTCGCTGGCTGGACCAGCATGCGGACATAATTCTGGCCGCAGCTCAACGAGGCATTCACTGTTTTGTGGAAAAACCATTTTGCCGGACATTGCAGGAAGCAGACGCGATCGTCGCAGCGTGCGAACAGTCGCATACTCGAATCGCGATTGCTCATCCCACGCGTTACGCTCCCGCTATGACAACACTTCGCCGACTGATTAAAGACGGAGCAATCGGGAAGATCGTCGAACTGCGCGGCCGGGGTAAAGAAGATCGACGTGGCGGCGGCGAAGACCTGTGGGTACTGGGTTCGCACATTATGGACATGACTCTGACACTCGGCTACGAACCCGAATGGTGCTTTGCAAGCATTATGGAAAACGGCAAACGCGTTTCTGCCAAACACGTCAAAGATGGTAACGAAGGCATCGGCCCACTCGCTGGCGATGCGGTCCGAGCAACATTCGGCCTGAAGCAGGGCATCACGTATTCTTTCCAGTCGTATCAGAATTGCGGAGCAGCCCCGTGGCGATTCGGACTGCGAATATATGGTTCTGAAGGCATTATTGAAATCATGGAAAACGTGTTGCCGGAAGTCTGGATTCTACAGGATCCCAGTTGGAACACAGGCCGCAGCGGCAAAGTCTGGCAGCGAGTATCCTCGGCCGGCATCGACAAATCGGAATCTCTAATCGATCCAAAGTTCAAGCGACGACACCACGTTCCAATTGAACATCTGCTGACGTCGATCGAAAAACAGCAGGAACCGAAATGCGGTATGTACGAAGGACGAAAGATCATCGAAATGATCGCCGCTGTCTTTGAATCACACGTCAACAACCAGCCCGTCACACTTCCACTGCACAATCGCAACAACCCGCTGCTGAGCTTATAACCTGACTCAAAGACACTTGGTACGTTGTTCGCTGTAGCAGCACTTAGAGCACAGGCTGCATGACGATTTAAGCTGCGCGACTTCCGGACATCCGCTACAGGCTTTTGCGATCACAACCGCAGCTCACCGCGCCCCATGCAGACTCCGCATGCGAAGACGAAAACGGGGCAGCGATCAGACACCCCATCATCAGGCGCAACGCTCACTCGTTTCCTCTTGTACACATGCGCTTTAGCTAAGCCGGGCGGCAGATAATTGCTCAGCCTGCACTTCCGGCAATGGCGGTCAAAGCTTCTCAGTCAACCTGGCAGCGGGAAAATGAATCTCAATGCAATGATTGCTATCCGGTTCGACATCAACAGAGAACTTATGATTAAAAACATCGGGATCTTTCACCAGATGGTGAACACATAGTTTCCCGCTCGAAGGCCTGGGATCTCGAAGCTTCCGTCTTTTTTAGCGATTGAAGCAAACGGATAATCCACCGGCAACACCCAGACTCGCAGCCAGGTCTGAAAGTCCGAACCGACAGTAAACGACTGCTGCTCGGATCTTAAGTACGTTCTGGTCACCGATTCACGATGGTTCGCTTTAACAACTGTTACTCCTGAAAGATTCCCAACCAACCGACGCTGGGATCGCACAGCATTCCGAGTCCATCGCAGTGGGTTTCAGACACCCACATGAGTGCAGTTCAGAAACTGCAAAATGCCTGCAGTTAATTGACTGCAGTTATGGTTTACGTGTTGCATTCACCGACTCAACGGCGCACCGTAACCTACTTCCATGAAATGGTTTACAACAGAAACCCCCGCCCCGACGCAATCCATGGCATGAAATTTGATTTAGTCACCCGAGCACAACATTCCTCAAGAAAAACGGAGGGCTCAGGTCATGTCAGAAGCGAACATCGAAACAACGGGTTCACCGCACCTGCCAACAGTGGGCAGCGCAAATCAAACGAAACATGGAAGTCCCGTTCAGCGATCGTTCCTTGAAACTTTTCTGGACAGTTTTTTCCAGGAAAAGAACATCAAGTGGATGTTGGTGGTCGGAGCCGCGATCGTATTTGGTTCGTCCTTAATGCTGGTCACGAAAGCCTGGCCAAACTGGAATAACTCACTGAAGTTTTTGACAATCCTGAGCTACACGGGCATTGTTTTTGTCGCCGCCGAAGTTTGCCGATTGCGACTGGGATTGACGTCCACCTACAAAGTTCTGCATTCACTGACGCTGCTGCTGTTGCCTCTCAGCTTTTTGGCACTGCAATGGCTCAGTGCCGGTTCCGCCGCGCAATCGTGGAACATTGTGCAGCTTTGTGTACTGCTGATTCCAGCCACATCATTTCTATGGTTCGCCAGCAGCCGTATTCTTGATCACATACTGCGGGGGCGACAGTCAACATTCGTGATGAGTTATTGCGTGTTAAGTGTTGCCGGAGCATTGCCGGTTCTGCACTCAGCGCCCGCCGCGTTTGTATTCATGGCAATCTGCTGGTTGGTGTTCAGTGCTGGAGTGCTGAAGGTAAACCGTCATACTTTCTGGCTGACTGAAGAGCATCGTTTGCCGCGAGTGTTCGGATTTTTGCCGATCGCCATGCTGGGGCTGCAGTTCATGGTATTGGTTGGCACCAAAGCGATTCGAGAAATCCCGATGCAATGGACGGGATTCAGCTGCGTGATGATGGCCGCGACAATTCTGATGACGGCTCGCACCGTTGCAGATGTCTTCCGCCAAAGAACGGGCAATCTGGTGCGACCTTTGCCATGGCACATTGTTCTCCCCATATTTTGCGGACTTGTGCTGACCGCCCTGGGGATGACACTTTCGTTCAAAGGCTTTACCTACGCGGACGAAACAACTTATGCAGTGATCCCAACATCGATCGTTGCAGCGTTGCTGATGTGGATGGCGGCTCGTGACACTCGACATTCCGGTTTCGTCTGGGCTGGCATGATTTGCACGGCAGTCGCATACCAATGCTGCCCAACGCTATTTTCTGATGTGGTTCAGACCATGAAAGACACGACGGCTTACGCCATCAATCGGGAAAGAGTTCCGTTTTCTCTGTACGGAATCACCTATCTTCCGCTACTGGCAATCTTCGCTGGTGCCAGCCGCTGGTTTTCTAATCGCGACGAACGTGACTTCAGTGCACCACTGAAACAGTTTGTGACGTTCGCCAGTGCAATTTTGTTCTTCGTCGCTGCAACCGACCAGGTATCGCTGTTCTTTGTTTCCAGTGCTTATGTTGTGGCATTGCTGACATTCGGCGGCTGTTTTCGAGATCGGCGTTATGCCGTGCCGTCTCTGCTGAGTCTTGTGACGGCAACCGCTGTCGCGATTCCCGCGTTAAACGCCATGCACAACACGAATATCGAAATAATCTGGGTGCCAACGCTTCTGGCCGGATTAGCGGCTGTTCTGACGGCTACTCGGCTGCCGGACAGAATCCTCAACACCATTCCAATGAGCAAAAACAGGCTGCTCCGGCATCGAGATCCGGAAACGAAAGAGCTCACTGAACAATCACTGCTGCTGAACTCTGACGGAAGCAATCGTTGCCTGGCTCAGCTGCTGGGATGCGTACTGGCCGGACTGATCGCCATTCACTGGATGGGTCATGCCGTCTTCCACTTCACACAACCGCTTACTCAGGCCGCGTTACTGCAATACGTATTTCTGATGACCGCGTTTGTGCTGTATACGCTCAAAAACCCTCGATACCTGTCAGGCATGTGTTTCTGGGCAATGAGCGGCTTTGCTGTCATGCGATGGGCGGCCGGACTGAACGTACCGGTCACAGAAATCATCAGCGGGGCTTCAATCCTTGCAGCAGCTACGGCGGCTGTGTGCTATTTCTGGCTGAAAGGAACCTCACAGATTTCAACCGCAGTGTCGTTAGGAGACCTGCGTCGACAACTGGGTTTTGACACGCAAAACGTACTCAATTTGAACACAGGAAATGAAACGAAAACCGGCGGCTGGAGACGATGGACACAAGCCTTTGTTGTGCCACTTTTTGATCTGAGTCTTGCGATTCTGTCGTGTCTTGCCGCCGCGTTTCACTTCCCATTGCTGCTGATCGCTCACTTACCCGACATATCTACGGCCACGGTTTGGTCCAGCCCGGTTGGATTGTCCACGCATATTACAATTTTGTGGCTCACAGTGGCTGCAATTGTGTTTCGCAGACGCACAGTGGGTGTCGCCGCATCTGCCGTGTTGCCTTTATGGGCCACAGCCACAGCGATTTCAAATGGTATGCCGCTGACCTTTGAATGGTGTCTTGTTATGTGGGCAAGTTTGGAAGCCACGATCTTTCAGTGCTGTTCAAAAAAGGCAGCAGCGACTGGTGGCTCAACAACACTGGCTGCCATCGCAAAAGTCAGCGAAGTCTGGTTACAACTGCTGCTGTTCGCAAGCTGCCTGTCCTTCAGCATTGTCCCTCGACTTGTTGCCGGAATCTGCCTGGGTTGTTTCTTTCTGGTAGATCGAAAACACCTGAACAAGTCGCTGGCTGGATTTCTGGCAATCATGGCTAATATTCAATTCCTGTGGTTAGCAGTCGCACTCGGCGGCAGCAGAGGCCTGATCGTCACAGTTTTGACAAATGGCAGCCAGGCGGCGATTCCGTTTGTGTTTCTGACCGCGGCCATCAGCGTAGCCATGTTTGATCGCAACACCGAAAGATTCGATCAGGTGCTGAGTCAGACGTGGACGGCTTTGCTGCGAACCGCCATGGTTATTCTGGCTATGCTATCTTTGTCTGCTGCTGAGTGGTCGGGCAGTTCCGTGGCGATGATGTCCGTCGGTTTCGCCATCGCCATCGTGACCGAGATCATGCAGGCTGTACGACGTCAGCAGGAAACGCACGTCTGGATGGCATGTGCGGTAGTCTTTACCGGTGCTGTCTTCCTGTTCGATCAGAAATTGATCGGCCTCGGATCTGGCATCAGTCAATTCATTCTGCTGCTGATTTCCATACTGAGCCTGACACTGGCCCACGCATCAATCCATTGTAAAGACCTGATGATTATCCGACGCCCCATACAGGCAATCGGACAGGGAATTCCGATTCTGGTCGCGACGATGGCAGTGATCCATCAACTGTCTGGATCACTTGAATCAGAAACGGCTCGAAATGCCATGGCGATGATGATAGCGGCCGGGATCTATTTCCAACAGGCCATCGTAACCAGACGACGAAGCTTTGCCTTAACTGCGGCTGCCATTATGAACGTGGGGCTGATGCTGCTATGGCGTTCAATGAACTTCAGGCAGCTTGAGTTCTATCTGGTTCCCGTCGGGCTATCAGTGCTGGCATTCGTCGAAATGATGAAAAAGGAGCTGCCGAAGTCAGCACATGATCCGCTGAGATACATCGGAGCACTGACCATTCTGGTATCGCCGCTGTATGAAGTGATGGATGGCAGCTGGGCACACATGTTAACCCTGATGGTACTAAGCGTTGTTGGGATTCTTGCCGCCATCGGGCTGAGAATTCGAGTTCTCGTTTACGCTGGCTCTGCATTTCTTCTGGCTGACCTTGTGGCAATGGTCGTGTATTCAACCATCGCCAACCCAGTTCTGTTGTGGATCGGTGGAATTGCTCTGGGAGTCGGAGTGATTGCTCTGGCGGCCTTCTGCGAAAACCACCGCGAGAAACTACTTATGCGAATTCGCCTGATGACTTCAGAACTCGCTACCTGGAATTGAACCATCGCCGTCCGGAACGGGGCTTCGGCAAAAAAGTTCCTTCCGTCAACGAACAGCTTTCCCACTGTGCCGGAACTACTCTGAGTTTTTCCGGCCTACCGCAAAACGCAGATTCAAACAGTTCGCTGTGTCAGAATTTGCCGCCTCACACGTTTTTGGCCGCAAGGTTTCAACTTTACTTTTCAAAGGACAACGATCATGAAATGGCTCTCAAACTTCAGTCTGGTTATGCGATCAAGTATCACCTCATTGAAAGAAAAGATCGAAGATCCGGAACGCATGCTGCACCAGTTGATTATCGACATGGAAGAAGAACTGGATCGAGTTCGTGCCAGCGTGGCCGAAGCTGTGGCCGACGAAATCCAGATGCGTAAACGCACCGAACGAGAACAGGCCGATGCAGAAAAGTGGCTGGAACGGGCCACCATCGCAATGAAGCGAGGCGACGAATCGACAGCCAAGTCAGCTCTCGATCAGAAAATGGCGGCTCAGGAACGAGCAGATCGTTACTCAACCGAACATGCCAAACAGAAGGCCGAGGTTGAGAAACTGCAGCACTCAGTACGCGACCTGGAAGACAAAACCCGACAGGCCAGGCAGAAGAAAACGCTGCTTACTGCTCGCATGGCCCGAGCATCATCGACACAGAAGATCAATGCGGCAATGGAACGTTCGCACAGCCAGTCTGCGTTCGCTCAGTTCAATCGTCTTGAAGAAAAAGTCGATCGAGAAGAAGCCCTCACCGAAGCATGGGACCGCATGGACGGCAAAGACCCGGATGCCGACGAGTTAGCGCGGCAGTTCGAGCTTCAGGAACGCCAGGACCGAGTCGCCGCACAACTGGAAGCCCTGAGGACACGGGTTAGTGAGTAATCCTGTTCTTTCTCCTTTGGTGCCAAACGCTGAAACATGAGCAAAACATTCTTAAGAAAGAAGCCTACACCGTGCGTGCCATATCTCAGCTACTCAGCACAGTCCGACAACTTACTCAATCGTGGTATTCCGTAGATCGTATTCGTATTGCCCCGACAACAGGACGACTTCTGCAGTTGCAGACAGGCGATGCGATCGTGTTGCTGAATGAACTCTACACGGTGCAACAACGCCGTGTAGAGTCCAGCAGCATCGGTGATCGCCTGTCCTATCTCCTGATCTACTCCGGCGGGCAGCGTGAACTGACCGTTATCCGACAGGAAACCAGCGGCAGTATTCAGGGACAACTTCCTGTCGACGGAAAAGCGATTGATGTCTTCGACAGTGATATGACCGTTGTGAACTCTGAACCAATGCTGGGCAGCTGAATTCAGGAATACACGACGGCAAACAATGTCGGCCTTTGTGCGCCGGCCGACAAATCACGCCGCGTAATGAACTTTCTCTGGCTTGCAGCTATCATGTTTCCCTTGGCCAATATTGGCACGGTTTTGATTGTTCGTGCAAGGACTCTGTTACATGGAAATGCTCGGCTGACCAATGCTGCCTCAGATTGAACTTTTCTGCGTTGGCTTTGCCGCTGTGGTTGACACCGTTCTGCTGCTGGTTGTTTTGGAACGAGTCAATCGACCGCTGACTGCCATCTGGCTGAAGTGGACATTGATCGGTGCAACATTGTGGCACGTCGGCAGCTTTCTGCATGCTCTGTTGCGAGATACCGACGGAGCAATGGCTTTACGGCTCGATTCGCTGTGCATGATCACCATGACAGGCGGCCTGCTGCTTCTGAACTGTGGAATTCTACATGCAGGTCTGCGAGTTAACCGAACCGGATCAGTTTCGCACCCTCCGCGCAGCTGGCGGTACATCGGCGTTTATGCGCCATCAATGTCCATCATTGTTGTCGCGGCAACGATTGTGCGTTCGGGCAGCCGTGACTTTATCGAAGCCACAAACACATACCACCTGCCTTACCTGATGTGGCTGACTTTTGCGAATCTGACGGCCGCGGTACTGTTCTTCAAAAACCGGCATCGCTTTGCAGAAACATCTGCTTCCGCGCGACGCTTTCTGGTGAAGTTTTCGGTGGGAATCATTGGCATCACGGTGGTTGCCAACGCGTACGTCCTGACGCTCAACAACTCAACATATGAACCCATCCTGCGACTGTTGACGAACCTTTCGCCACTGGTTCCAACGCTGGTGTTCGCATACTACGTTTTCCGCCGTCGACTGCTGCCCATGGTATTTGAACGAACGCTGGTTTACGGTGCCATCCTTCTGTCAGTATTCTATTTCCACCGACTTACCCTGTCAGCTTTAATGAGTCGATACAGTGAAGAGTTTGAATTCGACTTTGTTGTGGCTGAAGGACTACTGCTGATCGCGTTGGTGCTGGCGTACCAGCCATTAAGAAATCGGTTTCGCGAAGCATTATTGTATCTGGTGGGCGGCGACGTTACTCAGGTCCGAGACGCCACTCGACAGTTATCCGTAGAACTTTCAAGACGATCCGATGATGATGTCGACCGAATCTCAGCATGGTTTGCGGAAGGCCTGCAAAAAGCACTGAAGCTGCGATACGTCTGCCTTTCGCTTTCTGATTCGGGCGCTGCTTCGCGAGTATTGCGATGTGAAAACACAGAGTCTGCTGATGAGATAAACGAACTTCTAAACAGAAACAATATCGCCAATGGATTCTACAAAGTCGCCAGCCGGCATCTCGACGGATGGGTAGATCGATCGCGATGCCGCGACGCAGAACTGTTAGTGGTAATGGGAGAACTGGATCTCATCGCTTCCTTCCGAATACACTACCGAAGTGTCGATGGACTTCTGCTGCTTGGATCGCCAACCAGTGGCGATCGGCTGTCCGACGAACAGCTAAACACATTAACACTGCTGGTCGACCAGTTTGCTGCAACAGTGCACAATCGACAACTCGAAGATGCTCGAAAAACCGCCGAACGTCGAGCCGTTCAGCAGGAAAAACTATCAACACTGGGGCTGCTGTCGGGTTCGCTGGCGCACGAATTGCGGAACCCTTTGTCGTCCATCCGCACCATCGCGACTCTGCTGGCAGAAGACCTTGGTACCAACAGCGAACATGCGAAAGACGTTGATTTAATCGTTTCAGAAATTGACCGACTGGCTCAAACGACTCAGAGGCTTCTCGATTTCTCACGCGCTCCAGACGCCACCAACTTCGGT
Organism: Fuerstiella sp.; assembly: GCA_041689795.1. Classification (GTDB taxonomy): domain Bacteria; phylum Planctomycetota; class Planctomycetia; order Planctomycetales; family Planctomycetaceae; genus Fuerstiella. The sequence goes on from JBDNFN010000375.1 coordinate 50,931, forward strand.
GTTAATCCCGATGCTGTCATCCAGCGGATGATGCGCATTCTAAGTCACCTTGCCAAACAACACGGAGTTACAATTACGCTCGACCTGCAATTGGGCGACAAGCTGGTTAACGCAACAGACGCTTCACTAAGCGAGATTTTATTCAATCTTATCAAGAACGCCATTGAAGCCGTGCGCGAAACACAACAACCAGGCGTCTTAATTTCGACGCAAGTCAACATCGCAAAATCTGACGCTGATAGCGTCGCCACGATCACTGTTTTAGACAACGGACCTGGTATCAGCACAGAACTACAGGACAACATTTTTGAACCGTTTGTGACTGGCAAGGCAGACGGCACGGGACTCGGATTGTATCTTGTTGCAGAACGTGTTCGAGAGGTAAATGGAACGATCAGCTGCACAAGTGAATCGACGGGAACCAGGTTTGAAGTGAAGCTGCCATTAAGCTGTAAAGGCACCGAATAGCAAACTCGCTGTATTGTTGAACCGACCGATCTGCATCATAGTGATCACCCTGTTTAACAGGCGTGGCTCAAGACATTTCATCAGATCCCGGGTCCGCAGGATTGATCTCTGGCACGACGAAAACACGGCCATCAGGAACCACATGAAAATCCTTATCGTTGATGACGAACAGCCAGCACGCTACGGCATGGCAAAGGCCCTTCGAGCCGACGGCAGAACGATTCTGGAATCGGACGAAGGTGGAGCAGCGCTCTACCAGATTCGTGAACACGCGCCCGACCTTGTGTTCCTTGATCTGAATATGCCGGAACGCGACGGAATGTTTGTGCTGAAAGAGCTACAGAAAGACACGTCAACGGTAACTCCGGAAATCATCGTGGTCACAGCAAATGACGGAGTCAACTTTGCTGTAGACTGCATTCGCTGCGGTGCAACCGACTTCATCACGAAGCCTTATGATGTGGAACATATTCGCGCGATTGCGCGGCGATCTGAAGAACGAGTCAATCTGCAGCAAAAAGTCGCAAAACTGGAAAGCGGTGACAACAGTTCGCTGCGTTTCGGGAGTTTGTTGGGCACAAGCCGTCCCATGCAGCTGCTGTTTTCGCAAATTGAGAAAGCTGCCAGAACACGATTGCCAGTGCTGATCCGAGGCGAGAGCGGAACAGGCAAAGAACTTGTTGCTCAGGAACTGCATGCTCGCGGCGACCGAGCAAACAAGCCTTTCATCGCTGTTAACACCGCGGCAATGGCAGAGTCTCTGGTCGAAAGCGAACTGTTCGGACACGTGAAAGGCGCGTTCACGGGTGCGGATCGCAACAGAGAAGGCGTGTTCCGACAGGCCCACGGAGGCACACTGTTTCTGGACGAAATCGGTGACATGCCGGCCGCCGTGCAGACACGACTGCTGCGAGTACTTCAGGAAGGCGTTGTTCAGCCGGTCGGAACGGAGGAGGGCGTAAAGGTTGACGTGCGAGTAATCAGTGCGACTCATCAGGACCTTGAACAGGCTATCACGGACAAAGCGTTTCGACAGGACCTGTACTTTCGCCTAAAGGGCATCGAACTGTTCATTCCGGCGCTGAGGTCTCGACATGAAGACATTCTTCTGCTGGCGAACGAGTTTCTGCCGAAAGCGATGTCGTTCTCAAACGATGCAGTCGCCGCGTTATTGCAGCACAAGTGGCCTGGCAATGTACGAGAACTTCTACAGATGATTAATGCGGCCGCCGCGTTATGTGAATACGATTCCATAACGCCAGCAGACATTGGGCTTACAACAACAAGAGATTCAAGCGAAGCCGACGCGTTCGAAACCTATTTTGATCTACCGCTGACGGAAGCCAGAAATCAGCTTGTCGAAGATTTCGAACGACAGGCCATTTGCCGCGCAATGAATGCCGAGTCCAACAACGTCAGCGCGGCAGCCCGCAAGCTGGGAATTCATCGCCAAAGTCTACAGCAGAAAATGAAACAACTCGGCATCAAGTAAACATCCTGCCCAGCGAAACAGTTACGGGTGGGCGGAATCGGTGGCGAACATTGCATCAGGCAGCCATCATCGTAGAATCAGCGACTTGTAACCTGACGCCGCGTAGCCTCAACCAGCGTTCGGCACTCGCTCTAAAAAACATGCACGGCTTGTAATAGTTGCCGTGAAAGCTCTCACTATTCAGGAACATCTTTAACCGCTGAGTTATTCATGAAATATGCCACTTTGATTTGTCTGTTCGCCTGCCTAAGTTCAGCCGCGAATGCCGTACACGCTGCGAAGCCGAATATCGTTTACATATTGCTGGACGATGCAGGATACGGTGACGTTTCGTGTTACGGGCAAAAACTATTTTCAACCCCTAACATCGACAGGCTTGCCGCTGAAGGAATGAAGTTTACTCAGCATTATTCAGGTTCAACCGTTTGTGCGCCAACTCGTTGCAGCCTTATGACAGGCCTGCATACCGGACACACGTATGTTCGAGGCAACCGAGAGGTTCAGCCGGAAGGGCAGTCTCCGATGCCTTCCGAAATTGTCACCATTCCACGGTTGCTAAAGACAGCGGGCTACACAAGTGGAGCGTTTGGGAAATGGGGATTGGGAGCACCATCTTCGCCCAGCGATCCGGCCGAACACTTTGACACATTCTTTGGTTACAACTGCCAACGACAGGCTCATCTTTACTACCCTGATCACCTGTGGCGAAACAAAGAAAGTGTTCCGCTTGATGGAAAGACCTATTCCGAAACGCTGATCCTTGACGAAGCTCTGCAGTTTGTTCGGGACAGTAAAGACAAGCCATTCTTTTTGTTTCTGCCGGTCACAATTCCGCATGCGGCCATGCAGGCTCCTGAAGAAGACATGACTGCGTGGCGGAAGAAATTCCCGCAGTTCGAAGACACGGTCGGTAAGTACGCTGGTTCCGAAACAAAAAACCCCATCGCTGCATTCGCTGCGATGATGACAAAGGCAGATCGAGGTGTCGGCCAACTGATGTCGTTGTTGAAGGAACTGAATCTAGATAAAAACACCATCGTGCTGTTTAGCAGCGACAACGGACCTCACAAAGAAGGCGGACATGACCCCGTATTTTTCGACAGCAATGGTCCGCTGAAAGGATTCAAACGCGACCTGCACGAAGGCGGCATTCGCACTCCGTTGATCGTTCGTTGGCCCGGAAAAGTACGCGCCGGATCATTATCCGATCTTATATCCGCTCACTGGGATATGCTGCCAACGTTCTGCGAACTTGCTGGAATCAAAACTCCCGCCGGTTTGGATGGAATCAGCATGGTGGCTGAACTAACGGGCAAGGGCACTCAGAAAAAACACGAATTCTTGTACTGGGAGTTCTACGAACAGGGTGGAAAACGGGCCGTTCGATTCGACCAATGGAAAGCCGTTCAACTTAATCTGACCGGCGTTGACCAGATCGACGGTGTCGAGCTCTACGAGCTCAGCAAAGATATCGGCGAAGAAACAAACGTGGCCGATAAACATCCACAACTGATCAAGCGGGCACTCGAATACTTTTCCGCCGCACATACGCCGTCTGAGTTCTGGCAGTTTGGCGCCCAGAAAAAGAAGACTACCAGCAAGAAAAAACAAGGCCGTTAATAAGTCGATCGCCACAATGAACTTCATTATAGCCTGATCCGGAATGAACTCTACTTCAAGCGAATCAGTCGACCGCGGGTGGCCTGTTCAAATACCAGCTTGTCTTCTCGAGCAAGCCAGCCGACGGCCTGCATCGCGAGTTCTCGAGGCACGTCCAGATTCTTCACAACCTTGTGCATAGAACTCGGACCGTTGTCATTCAGGAATTCCCAGACCCTGCCGGCGGCGAATCCAATTTCATCAACATCAGTGTGAGGTGTCTCAGGCATTTAAAAACTCCTGTGGCCAATGCCCCGATTCTCAAGATCTCGTTCTACAAAACGCAAAAAATATTTGTCAGCCTTAACGCTGGGTGTACCCGGGAATTTCATAAGACAACGCAGATCAGCACTTCCTTACGACAACTGACCCCAAGTGCCACATCCGTTGATTTACTGATAGATCGCTTCCATCACTTTGCCCTCGCAGACGCGAAATGGGCGGTTCACCGAATCGCGATACGTATGGTGCGGATCGACGCCCAAAGCCGAAAACACTGTCGCCATCAGATCCCACGGGCCATACGGTTCAACGGCGGGATAAGCTCCGCGACTGTCTGACGCTCCAACAACGGAACCAGCCGACACGCCCGCCCCCGCCATCGCAATGGAATACACCCAACTCCAGTGCTTACGCCCCGGCGAAGAACCTGCGAAGTTTTTTTCCAACGCAACTATTGGTGCACGTCCAAATTCTCCCATGCAAATCACCAAAGTTTCATCCAGCAAACCGCGTTCATCAAGATCTTCGATTAATGCTGAAAAGCTCTGATCGAACCGAGGCAAAAGATGGTTTTGCAAACCATCAAAAATGTCGTTGTGATTATCCCAGCCATAGATATTTGAATCTGTAGGATCAACATCCTGACCGCGATTATTGTGATTCCAGATTACGTTAATCAGCGGTACGCCCGCCTGAACAAGTCGACGAGCCAGCAAACAGGCCTGACCTGAACGGTTCCGACCATAGCGGTCTCTGATTGCAGTCGGTTCGTCAGACAACTCAAATGCCGCTCGTGTTTCTTTCCGGGCGAGCATTTGAAATGCCTGAGCATACAAGACATCTTTGTCCAGCGCGACTCGATTGGCTGCAAGCTGATGAGCAGACGTCTCAACAGATTGCAGAAGTGACTGGCGAGCCTGAAGTCGAGCGACAGATACATCCGCATGCGGCAGCAGCGCTGGTATCGCAACCTGCCCTGATGTAACGTCGCCCAGCGTAAGTGGATCGAACGCCTTTCCCAGAAAACCGCCGAACTGTCCGGGGGCCACAATGTTTGGTACTTCCGCTGGTCCGTTCAGGTGAACAGCCGTCTGCGCGAAGTCAAACGATGGCCGCACACGTTGCAGTACCGATCCGAAACACGGATAATCATCGGGCGAAGGCAACGGATTTCCGGAACGGCGACGGTGATAGCGGCCTGTATTAGCAAGATAAAACGCAGAACCGTGATCGAGGTCTTCGTGAGACATATTGCGAACGATACACAGCTTATCTGAAATTTTCGCAATCCGCGGCATGTGCTCACAAAAGCGAACACCAGGGATGGATGTTTCGATCGAATCAAACGCTCCACGAATCTCAGCAGGTGCGTTGGGTTTAGGATCCCATGTATCAATTTGACTTTGCCCACCGCTGGCAAAAACGATGATCACTGACTTGGCTTTTCCAAAACCCGGCGTCAGGGCGACCGCTACGTTGTCGGCCAACGCTTGTTTTGGAATCAGGCCGGGCGTTGCCCACCCAAGACCAGCCAAGCCACCAAGTCGCAACCATGCTCGGCGATCGAAACTTCGATTTATGCTGATAGTCTGGTCAATGAATTCCAACAATCCAGCGTCCCCTTCGGTGACATTCTATCCGCTCTCAGGATGAAAACCCCACTTAATTTCAGGACATGAATTAATTTCCAATGGCATCTTCATCCCAATCGACTTTGATTAACCCGAAGCATCATGCCCCCTCGAAAGTCTGACCTGTTCGAATGTAATGTGACACTCAATTCGTTTCTTATGAACAGCCTGAAGACAATTGTCGCTGATCTGCCGGACGAAAGAATCTTCGATCCAGTTCCCGGAAACTGGCCGCTTCGGTTGACGATTCACATGGGCTCGTTAACGGATGACTCATCTGTTGTTTTTACATTCCCCCCACAACAAATCGCAAAAGCGTCTTTGTGCGGCGTCGTCGCTGATCTCTATTTCCCGCAGATTCGAGTCTGATATCAGAAATCGCCCGCCGCCGGGTTGGGATGAATTATCCTCGTTGCCGACAAACAGGATGCTGTGATACGAACCGGCGCTGACTGGAAACCCGGATGCCAGCACAGTCTTAATCTTTTTGATATCCGAGTCATCAAGCCCAGGGTTTCGTTTCCAGTCTTTGATCCAGTGAAATTCCAGTAAAGTATGTTTTAAATACTCCGTCGCCTCCTGTGTGGCAGCGGCTGAGGGCTTCATGTTTCCTGAAACTTGCTGTTGATAGGGCATTGCCGCTTCGGGGCAAATTCCAAATTTCTCCAGCCCCCTGATGATGTTATAGAAAAAGTCACCATCGTCCGTTCGGCCGGTTGATTCGTTTGCAGCCCCGTTGGCGAACTCGACGCTGAGCGTAACGCCCTGATCAGTCTGTTTGGCACACGCAAACTCAACTGCTTCGCCCGTCGCGAACACCGAACACGTTCCGCGTGTTCCCTGTCGACGCTGAACAAGTTCAAGACGTGCAAACTCCGGACGCAGATCAATTATGCCCGACAACGGATCGGAAGCCGTCGAAGTTTCCTGCGCTGAACACGGCAGCCATATGATCAGCAGCGTGGCTGCGACAAACAGTGAAGTGAGTCTGTTCCAACATCGAAAATCCTGAGGGAAGAGATCGAGACGACCAAGAGATTCTACTTTTGCTTCAGCCGCAACCTGCGAGCTTCAATAATTGCGTTGGGGTTCGCAGGCTCAACGGAAGGGTTGATGTATTCCCGCAGATCCCGAAGGGCTATAACGCGATAGCCTTCGAGTTTCAGGTACTTCAGATATGCCTCGAAGTTCTGCTGCTTACTGCTGACCCAGTCGTGAGCGGTATCCGGGACGCCGTGAAACTGCAGAATAGCAATGTGTCCGTCACGTGCCTGCTCGGCAGCACGGATGAAGTCGTGCAAAGTCCACGTGGGTCGCGCGTCACCGGCCGAGGGCAGCAACAATGGATGATCGCTGCCCGGTTCAAACGCGAATCCTCGACCTTCTTCATAAGGATACTCGGGTGCGCCTCCTCTTCGAGCAAACTGAATCCCGTGCTGCTTCAGAAGATCAAATGCAGTCGGAGTCATCGCATTGCCCGGCCAGGCAAAAGTGACTGGCGCCGGAATCCCGTGAGCTTTGCACTGCATCTTGATGCCATCCAACTGTTCGGCAAGTCGATCGACCGTCTTGTCGGTGATACCCAGATGGTCGCGCGTATGATTGCCGATTTCAAACCCATCCTGATGCAGTTCTCGAATCTGCTCCCATGTCATGTAGTCCTTCTTGTTTTCTTTAAAGTCAAATCCTTCCGTTATGAAGAATGTGGCTCCGAACCCGTATTCCTTGAGCAGCGGACGAGCGATCGTGTAGTGCGATTTTGCAGAATCATCAAATGTCAGCACCAGCACGCGATCAGGGATCGCCTTCCGAATAGCGGGATTGGGCGATGGTTCGTCCGCAGCACAATTCATCGAAAGTGCCAAGAGAGCAAGAATTACGAATCTCATGTCAATGACTTTCCGGGCTCAGCTGTTTTCGCAACACGTAGCCTCAGACTTCCGCTGCCCGAGTCCATCATTCTACCGTTCCAGCCTGCCATGTCACCAGCGAGCCACGCGTCCGTCGGAGTCGGGTACCCGGATAGCGAAGAGATTCGTGGGCATCAAGACTGACGCGCGACCAGACTGGTCAACAGTGACAAAACAGCAGAGTGACAAAACAGCGATATCAACCAGAGTCGCCTATTTCTGGTTCTTTCGTTTCTTCTGCACCTTTGAATCTACTGATTTGCCGAACTGTGGATTCGGCGTAGATGGAACTGCAGCGCCAACTCTGCTGCGCCAGTTCTTCATCGTGGTGTGCAATTCGGCCAGCTTTGCTGGCTGCTGTTCCGTCAGGCTGGTGGTCTCACCAATATCATCCTTCAGGTTGTAAAGTTCGAGCCGCCCCGTTTCGAACCATTCAATCAGTTTCCAATCGCCCATCCGAATCGCACCCGCCGGAGTCGTCCTGAATGGGCCACCATGCGGATCGCCCCTTCCTTCCAGATAGCAGGGGAAATGCCAAAAAATGGCATCGCGATTGAGGGTGTCTGCTGGATTTTTCAACAATGACACAAGACTCAAGCCATCAAGCTCGTAGCCATCCAACACTTTTGACCCCGTCATTTCCGCAAAAGTTGGATAAAGGTCGACACCAATGATCGGTTCATGACAAACAGAACCAGCCTTTGTCACTCCCGGCCATCGGCAGATGAATGGTTCTCGAATTCCACCTTCGTAAAGCATTCCTTTTGCACCGCGCAGCGGATGATTTGAAGTTGCTCCCGAATGACCTCCATTGTCTGAATAGAATACAATAATCGTATCATCGGCAAGCCCGAGTTCTTCAACCTTCGCCAGAACTCGCCCCACACTTTCGTCAACGCTTTGCACCATCGCAGCGTACTTTGCATTGTTCTGATGCTGCCCCGGCGGCTTTGCCTTAAACTTTGCGGCAACATCATCCTTTGCCTGGATCGGCGTGTGCACGGCGTAGTGTGTCAAATACAAAAAGAACGAGTTATCTTTATTGGACTCGATAAACTTAACGGCTTCATCGGTCAATCGATCGGTCAGATATTCGCCCGGCTTATCCTGTTTTAGATTTGGATAACTATAGGGGCTGTGATAACCGCCGCCACTGGGGCTTCCCCACTGCTTGCCGGCGATGTTGATGTCGAAACCCTGAGTCGTAGGATCATCGCCCAGATGCCATTTCCCCATGCTTGCCAGAACATAATCGTTCTGATCAAGCACCTCGGCCCATGTCACGAAATCACTGTCCAGCACTTCTTTGTTCTCGATAGGTTCCAGTCGTCGCAGTGCATGATTGCCACGACGCGGATCACCGACAGTAAAAATCCCATGACGAGGTGTATACTGTCCGCTTAGCAGACACGCTCGGCTGGGAGCACAGTTCGGAGCAGCAGCATATGCGTCGGTAAACACCATGCCGCTCGCTGCAAGTTTATCGATGTTCGGCGTCTCGTAGAATTCAGACCCCTGATACCCGAGGTCCGCCCAACCCAGATCGTCAATAAAGAAAAACACAACGTTCGGTTTGTCCATTGCAAGAACTGTTTGCACCGAGTTTGCGAACAATACAAAAAGAAAGATTAACGTGATCTGAAGTTTCATCTTCTGCATGACCTGTTGTAGCTTAGGTAAAAGAAGCTGGTCGATCGATTTTCGCACGCCTGATCGAGAGACCTTTGTCAGAATGGGTTAATTCAGTGAACAGCGAAGATGCTATCTTTGCAACCAAGTGACAGGTTTCACAGTCTTCACAATAATTCGCCGAGGAACGATGCGACGGGCTTCCAACGTGAATACACTTTACACCTGACCAGATGGAAACCGAAAGATAATCGACAACGAATGGAGTATAGAAAATGTGGCACACGTCAGAAGGAGACCGCGTTCTTGATGGTGCAGAAGCTGCACTTTTCAAAGCGGGCGTGACGTCATTGGTTGAACAGATTAAGGACGAAGCAAGCTATGAAAGCGTTGGTTACGTCATTACGCTGTTTGATAATCTTACATGGTCACAACGACTGGCGCTTATTGAAACTGTGGTAACGAACCTGCTGACAGAAACCGCCGGAACGCCACGGCTAACAGCGGTTAACGAAGCGGCAATCGGTTCTATCTTTGAACACATTAATTTTCAAATCGGCACGGAAATCAAAGACGTTCCGCCGCAAACCAAATGGCGACAACTTGTGCTGGAAGCCTGTCACGAAGCCTTCGGCGAACTGGCCTTTGACGGACAGGATTCCGACGAAGACGACGCCGGAACCAGCATGCCAACTTCGGCAGACAGTGAACGCATCGACTTATGGTTCCCCCTTGTGCAATCGTTGTCTGACCGGATCCTGTGGGACCGCGATTTCGAAATGATGGACGACTTTCTGGATGAACCACCCGAGAAAGCCGCGATTCTGCGACAGATCATGGGAATCGATGATGAATATTTCGCAACTGCTGCGGAAGATCTGAATTCGCTCGAAAACGTCGGCGAAACACTGCATCGACTTGCTGGAATCCTGCAATAAGCAATTCGGCAAACCGAATCAGGACGCCGCGCCACTTCATTTTCTTCGTCGCAAGACCAAACAGCGGCAGCCGGAAATCAACTGGCGTTACAGCACAATCGATGACAGGCAACGGAGTCATTCCGTTGCCCGAAAATCGAAGAAATCATGCTGCGTTTAGTAAAGTCATGGCCAATGGAAAAAGATTATTCCGCCGTGACGTCGAATCAGAGTGCTCGCTGAAGCACTTTACTAATTTCGCCTGACGGCCAATCAGCGACGCTATGCCTTTAGTGCAACCACCAACTTGTAGCGGATAGGCTGAACTGCAGCTTTCGCCTTTGAGTGAGCTGCATCATCAAACGCCGTCATTTTGCGGCGAAGCGTCTCAAGAGCTGACTGTACTTCAGCATCTTCAGCAAGCGGTCCACTGAGCTGTCGAAAGTTTGTGATGAATCCCTTGATCATCGATGTTTCGTACGCCTGTTTCTGAGCGACCTCGTTCATTACCTGATTGAACGGACCGACAAACGGGTTGTCCAGAAATTCAGCAGCCAGATTGATACCGGCGGTAAGTTCATCTTTCGTAAAGGACTTCTTCACGCTGCCAAACGTAACATCGGCATGATTGGTTGCCAGACCTTTTACTTGCAGCGTGAAGCGATTCAAATCCTGATTGAACGGCGAGTACGGTAGGATACTGGCTGTGCCATTTGAATCCGTTTCGTTTCCTGAAAAGCAAAACGGGTAGCGACGGCTTTCGATCTCGACTGCTCCGTCATTGCTGCTCAGAATCTGATGGCCATTTGTTGCTTCGGCCTTACCTGTTGCGAGATCGATCGTTACAGATCCAATATTACCGTCAAGCCTCAGAGCTTTCAAAAACGCATAGGCCATTACCAGGTGACCATTAGCTCCTGGGTGAACACCGTCTCCGCCTGCGACAGGATACTGCTCGCCCAACGCTGCCTTGGCGGCAACCATCGAATTCATCATTGCTCCAAATACATCAGCGTGAGGAAATTTATTTTCCACAGCTAACGTTTCAGCGATTTCGCCAAGGTGATGCAGATTGTCGTTGTAGACCTGGTCGAAATCAGGGTTGCCACGATTCCATGTAAAGCTATCTACAACACCTGGTGAACCAACCACAACTGTCGCGCCCGCTTTTTTCATGCGATCGATAATCTGTCGCATACCCTGTTCGTAAGTCTTTCCAATCTGATCATCATAGGCGCGGTAAGAACCATCGTTCATTCCGTAACAGGTTGTCACAACATCTGGCTTCCAAGGCACCAGATCGTTTTCCATACGGTTGGCAAATCCCGGAGCTCGTTCTCCACCCCAACCAAACTGAAAACTCTGAACTTCAAGGTCCGGATAACATGCCAGCAGGTAGGTTTCGATGAACTTGCTGTAAAGCTTCTGTTCCGTTATTGAATCGCCGATAATGGCCAGTCGATCGCCTTTTTCCAAAATCGGGTCTTCCGCAAAGCTGGCAACAGATAGCAAGGCAATAAGAACAGGCACGTACACAGAAATACGAATCATGGTGGGCTCGTTAAAGAGGCGTAGAACAGGCGGCTTGCCTTGAAGAAACAGAAGCCGGCAACCAGCAGCGATCTTCTCAAATAGTCATCGTCGACCAGTTGGAAGTATTCACCTGATAGCAGCCGTCCGTGAATTTTACAGTAGACAAGCCTGCAATGACCGCTGGCAGAGAAAAAATTTCGCAAACAGATTTTCACGCCACGTATTCTGACATGACTGCCAAAATTGATAGGAACTAAAATTATAGTGGAACGTCAATCGCCATCAGACGTATTTAACACTGCAAAGACTGCGTACAGACTGAAAATTGCAATACCCGACAGTTGAAGGGGGTGTTACAGATAGAACACTGTTGTGTGTTCACTCCCGCATTCACCACAACTGAAACCGGAAAGTAGGCCACTATGCTGTGCCAATTAGCTGGAACCGCTGCCGTTATCTTCGCCGTGTTGCTGGTGGCTGAAGCGGTCGTCGCCTTCGACGTGCAGGCGGTTATCCGAAAAACTGACGCTAACAAACGCAGTGCGATTGTTTTCGCGAATGGAAAAGAACGGACTACGAGCATTTCCAGCGAGGTCAGAGTTCTGGACAAGACCGGCAAAAACATAAGTGGCGGTCCGACTGCGAAGGAACTGAAGGAAGGTGCCGCGGTTATTCTTTCCGTGGAACGCGCCGGAAACACAATGCAGATCGGATCAATTCGCCTGGGTGGAAATGTGAATTCTCCAAACACGACAGGAAGGACTTCCATTGGAAGAAGCTCAGTTGGGTTCACACCACCTCACCGAGTGTGATGCCGAGTTCGTGGCGCACACGACAAACGTGATTAAAACATACAATCCATCACAACCGATGATCTGTAGGGATGAACAACCTGTCCAGCTGATCAAGGAAACACGCCTGCCGATTCCACCCACCAAAGCTCTCCGTAGCGCGTTGACTATGAATACGAACGCAGCGGCAGGGCTTCAATATTCATGTTCTGCGAACCGCCTGGCGGCTGGCAACAGGCGACCGCTCGCGAACACCGCACGAAACTCGTTTGGGCTCAGGAAGTCGCTTCCTTGCTGCACGGAAGATACGCCGACTGTGAACGGATGACGCTTGTCTGCGACAAGCTGAACACACAGACAATCGGTGCATTCTGCGAAGCGTTTGAGCCCGACCGAGCAGGCCCTTACGTTCGGCAAATTGATTTCTGCTGCACCCCCAAACACTGGGAACAACAAAAAATGCGGTCGCTCGTGGCGAAAGTCGTCAGGACTTTGGACTGTGGTTTCACCGGCCGAAACTCTACACGAGTTTCGCTACGTGATTTCTTAAAACGTTCTAGTTGCGAAACGAGAAATGAATTCCGGGACTCGAGTGATGATAATGTCGGCCACCATAGTATGGTCTGGGCGACGGATAGATGTACCGAGGCGTAACATACTGTTCAACGATAATCGGTGGAGCACTCTGATACACGGGAGCTGAAACTATGGTCGGCGGTGCCACAGAAATAGTTCGTGGCCGCTGCATGACAGAAATCACCTGCTGTCCCACGCCGTTCTCATGTAGAGTGATGACATCGGCAACTTGAAGTTCATTACGAACTCCATTGGCCTGAATGTGATTAATAATGACCGCTTCGCTTAACCCACTGCGAGACATCGCAATCACGTCTTCAATTGAAACTGCCCGAGCAACCTGTTGCTGTTGTTGATATTGTAACTGCTGCTGAAGTTGCTGTTGCTGCTGATACTGGTAGGCTCGATTTTCCGCTAACTGACGATCCCGAGCATTCCCCAATACGGCACCCGTCACTAATCCAACAGCGCCGCCAATCAACGCTCCGGCTACTGGTTTGTGATTGTGTTCGCCAATTGCAACTCCCGCCGCTGCACCGGCAAGTCCGCCGAGTACAGAACCCTGTTGAGTACGATACTGCGCTGAGGCATCGCTAAGCGGCAGTGCGACAATAATCAATATGGGCAATAAAGAACTCTTCATCGGTTTTTCTCCAGTCTGTCGACCTCGCCACCCCTTTTGGATGCACGGCGGCGAGGGAAGCTACGGGTTGTATTAATTATCGTCAACCCCGGTACGCCAACGTGAGAACCCCGGCATCGAATCCGGAACGACATAGTCGTCCAGTAAATACTGTAAAGGCATGACTGGAGGCCTGGATGTTGGCATCTGGTAGACATAGATTGTGGAGAATTGAGACGGAACGGTTTGTAAATCTGCAATTTCATTCAGGAATGAAGTCCAGACCTCGCTCTGAAACCAACCTACTGGATCCTTTTCAGGCCAGCTCCGATCAGTTGCTGAAACTTCGTCATCCGCTGACCATTTTAGCGAAGAAGATTCACTGGAATCGATTCGACGTGGCGCTCACCGAATGCTACTGCCCGGCAACTGGAGCTCCTCCCAAAGACATCCAACTGCTCGTCGGTTTGAATTAACTCAGGTACACATTCAATGAATCCGACGAATCACTGCTCGACCGCCGGCCGGAAAACCAATAATGGCTGCACTTCTGTGGTCACTTCCGCTGGCGTGCTGAGAACACCGTGACACCAGGCAGTATGACGTACCGCTGCAGGCCAAATCGCTGACGAAATGGCGACAGCGAGTCGGTTCTGATCACAGCTGACAGTGCTGTTTGAATAAACCGTCGCGATCGCCGTTCTGGCCGCTGCGGGATCAAACATTCAGAAGCTGGTGGGTGCGATTGTGCACGCGCTGATTTTCTGGCTGTGGAGTTGGCTGGAGGCACGAATTTCACCGAACATCGAGTATCGTCCTGTCTGTCTGGCAAGCGTCCGAGATCGTTCGTCACCGCGTACCTCCAGACCTGGAACCGGATGTCAATACAGTCCCGATTTTTTCAGTGTCGACGAAGTAAATACTGATGGCGAATGCTGCGCAAAGCGGACTGAATCCACGTTTAAAACTGCTGAAACGCCAACACCAAGGGTTTCCAGCAGAGTCCCGCGAGACGCATGCAGCGGCACGAGTGCGTGATTGTAATCGACCAGTGAACGCTGCCATGCGGTCGTCGCTTACGTCGCTCGAATTCGCGATTCCAGTACAGGTTCAACATCCGTTGCCCCTGCAGCGTGACGCTGTGAGGCCGCCTGCAGTCGCACGTTGGCTGCGTCGCGACTCAAAGTGAGCGACTGAGTCACGCTGTACGTGCGGTCAAGTTCAGTTAAGGCGGTTCGCAATTGCCCTTCAATCTAGCGCGTCTGTTCGGTCAGCACCGCCTGATCTCGTCGCAAGCGCAGTTCAGCATTGTGGACGGCCGAATCCCGCCGTTCCAAAAAAAACCAGTCATCGTCGCGGCGATCCATACCACGGTGTCCTATTTCAACGAGCCCCTTGTCGACCCGGAGAGCATGAAGAACCTGAAAGCTGCGTTTCACGAGCACTGCCGACAAACAATGCACGACCTAAGCAACGCATTGATCGTTTAGGCTTCGGAAAATTCACCTCGTTAGATAACGGGATGAAGCCGCACAGCATCGTCCAGACGGAACGTCAATCAAACGCGGCAGCACAGCGTTCCGACACATACACAAACCAGCACGTCGGATCCGTACTGACTGAATGCCTAGACTGAACTTCACAAAGAAGATAACAATTGCAGCCACGCCGAAAACGGCGTGGCTGCAATTTCAATGTCACCAAATACATGTCCGGTGCGAAAGTCTATCGCAGTCGATCTGCACCAATGCAGCCGTTCAGTTTATTCAGGTACTCAGAAGATGACACCCGTGCAAGTTCTGATTCCGCATATTTCAATCTCGAATCCAGATCAAGACGCTCTAAGTCCGACGCGAATTCCGGCTGATTCACAATGCCCTGAACATAGCTCAGGTGACGCTGCCACAACTGCTGATCTCGCTGTCGGCGAGTCTTTAATCGCTCAGCGTACCAATCAGATTGCAACATCGACTTCAGCGTAAACATTGCTCGAATATCGGGATGAGTGACGTCGTTACCGTTGTACTGACCTTCCACCATGATATGCAGCAGAGCTCGGAGCGGCGGACATGCAAGGTCAAGACATCCGTCCTGCATGTAATTCTGAGCAACGCGTTCCTGAGCTTCCGTGATGTACAGAATACCGTCTGCAAATGCAGCTTCATCCTGCGACTCAGGTCTCATAATATCGTCGTCAAAGACTTTGCCCGGATTGTCGAAGACTCGACCACCAAACCGCCGAATGAATCTTGACGTAATGCGATACCCCAGCCGACTAGCCAGAATCTTCTTTCCGTCATACTCATAGTCTTCCATCTTCTCCATTAAATCTTCACGCAGCAGGAATTCCGGAGTGCGTTCTTCAGGGCTGAGCCGGCACCAGATTTCCGGAATCAACAGACTGATGTCATGGTCAATTCGAACATTGGTTCCGATGTGACCAGCGGGAGTCGAAAAGCCGCTCAGCCCGGTCAATAGATAGCTGACTAAAGCCGCGTTCAGGTCGGTGATGGGCAGTAATGCATTGAATGGCCCCTTTGTCAAAGCACCTTCGCTGCCAGCACCTGTTGTCGAAGGACTCTTGCCCGTCAGTGCGCTGACGAAGTCCATAAACAGTTCGGGAAGTTCCTGATAATGAATCGGGTTGTACACGGCCAAAGGCCGAATACCTTTTGCGTAGTCAGCCGGATTATTGCGACGACCAACCAGCACAGAACTCACAGGCTGATGCACGGCTTTGACACTGGGAATAGCCCGAAACAACCGAACACCGGCTTCTGCCACGTATCGGTTGAAAGGCGCCATCACGTCTGGTCGCGTTTGCAGGTAACGCGGGTTCTTGCTGGGTTCTCCAGCAATCATCCGCGGAGTGGCGGAACAAACAACATAGCCCTGATCAGCATCCCGGGCTGCCAGAAGCAGCTTCTGCATAGGATCCGTAAACTGACTCAGGTCAACGGGACGGTCGCAGATATCCAGAATCCGTTGTCGAGAAAGAGGTTCGAAGTTCACGATGAAGTTGTCATCACGAGCCAGATCGGCTTCGGTCTGCTTGTCCAACCCACGGTGAATCGCATCGTCCGGTCGCTGAAACAGTCGGTACTCGCAGTTCGTCGTGAACTTAAAGCTAGTTACATCTGCCGCAAAAGGCCCGAGGTATTCCAGCTGTGAAGCCGGTACGACAACCGAAGCGGTAATGTCATCTTCTGTCTGCACCTTCTGAGCCGGCGCGAAGTCCTGTCGCAGCTTGTATGTACGCCATGTATTTTCACCAAGCAAGCCGACTCGCAGATAGGTTCCAACCAACTTACGTTCGCCGTACTTCAGTTCGTGGCCCGGATGGCCATTTACGATGTCGACGGCGAACTGCTTTCGCCAGTCACTCTCGACTTCACCGCGATGCATACGCTTGATAATAAAGACAATCGCATAGATGTACCCGGGAATCGATTCCAGCCACTCATTGTAATCGTCGGTGTAGTCCTGCGATGGCGTCAGTAGCTTGATTACGCTGCCCAAAGAACGCGAGGAATCAAGCACGCGTCGCGTTGGCTTGGCCGCATAGTCTGGCTGAAAGCTGGCATTTTCGCTCCAGCGGTCGGAATAGTCGCGATCAAAAATTTCCTGCACAAGTTTCAGGTCATTTTCTGCATCCGCCACAAAGATTGGACCATGCAGCAGATAGTCGGCAATCGACTTGCTGATTTCACTTTTTCCGCCACCGCTGACGGTGCACGGTTTGTGACAGAAAACACCTTCCGCCAGAGTTCCCACCAAACGCCACGACGGTGCCGCGGCGTGTTTGTCGAGCCGCACTTTGTACCCCGAAGGGGTCATGTAGACATTTTCGGGACGCAGCGGAATAGAATGCTGAACACCGTTTCTAAGCCAGGTAATCTTCTGGTCGTGAACATTCGCGGAGCAGTTTTCCGGAACGTAAACCAGCTGAGGAAACAGTCGGTCGACGCCGTAACCTTCCGGACGAACGTCAATGAAGTCGGCATAGTCGCCGGCAACATCGTCAAAAGTACGATCGTTGTAACGACGACTGTCGGCTGTAAATTCGTCACCAAGACTAAAGCTGGCAAATGCTAGAGCACCGCCGGCATGTTCTTCTTCGTAATTGCCAGCAAGATTCGCCGCATAGCTAAGCTGAGTCTTAACTTCTTTTTTGCAGTAGCCAAAATAGTTGTCAGCGATCAGTGTGACGATCACTCCGTCTTCGTTACGACAGGTCAGCTTAAACGGCGTGCCTCCGTTGTACTTTTCGTCTTCTGACTGCCAGCACATCCCATCTCGCTTTTGCCGTTCCGTCGCCGAATCAATCTGCGGCAGACCAACGTCCTTTTTCGTCAGCGAAGTAAGATGCGGGGCCAAAATCACGCAACCCGTATGGCCGCTCCAGTGAACAACATCCAGCCCGGCATCGTTTTCCAGCAGGAATGGATCGCCCGCATTTCCGAAGATGGATTCCACAAAATCAAGATTACTGACCAAAGATCCAGGAGCGATAAACCGAACCTCCATGGTCTTCTCTTCGCAATATCCTCCAACTTTGGGACACACCACCGGACGCATCAACAGTGAAACAAACCCGCCGGCCTTCTGAGACTCGTCAGCGGTAAATGGAAA
>JBDNFN010000376.1:0-20018 GCA_041689795.1 Fuerstiella sp.
ACCTGTCTATTACACAAACGGAACGAATCAGTTTGTGAACTCACAGAATTTCGTGAATCGCAATCAGCAGCAGATTCAACCTGTAAGCTACAACAGCACATCAGGGGCCACGTTCACGCAGGGAAACTCCATGCAGGCGTGGGCGGAAGAAGAAGCTCGGATGATGGCAAGCCGCGGAACATGTGGTCACGTTCGACCGGCACCGATGGGCTATTTCGTGGGCGTCGGCTGTGGCACAACGTGCATTGGGTCTGGTCGGCTTGTTGCAGAAGCTCACTATCAGGGAAAAATGGTACGAGTATGGCAGCGCTAATTCTGAACCAGCGTTAGCCGCGAACAAAAAAGATATAGGCGAACCCGGTCGAATATACCGGGTTTGCCTTTTTGTTGCGCCTTGGTGTGGCGTGAGTTACCTGATGTGAATCGCAAGATGCTCGAGAGCCGGTGCGAAACCCGCAAATTTACAGAACGCGTCGCGAGCACCGGAATCCGGCCGTTGCGACATTCGCTTGCTTGCGCGTCGTACTTGTTTTGGGAAGTTCGTAAATTCGGTTTTAGAACACCCGTCCAGCAGTTTACAGAACACGACCTGTCCGGCTCTGGCTCGTCGTAAATCGTGTGAAACATGCAAAGCGAGTCGTTGGCGGCCACGAGTCAGCGTGATAGGCTGTCGCGATGTCAGCGGCTGATTCTTCACAGACTATTTCAGCACACTGAACTTGTGTACGGTTGTCGTTTTGTAGGCTTGTTCGGGGTTTAGCCTGGTGGTTGGGAAATGTGGCTGGTTCGGCGAATCTGGATAGTGCTGAGTTTCAAGGCAGAAGCCATGATGCTTTTTGAAGCCACCGGAGTCCGCTTCTCCATTCAGGAAGTTTCCGCTGTAGAACTGAATACCGGGTTCCGTCGTAAAGATTTCAAGAACACGACCTGACCTCGGTTCATACATTCGGGCCGCCTGAATCAGTCCGTCTACCTGGCGATTCACGACGTAGCAGTGATCGTAGCCTCCGTCGACATCCGCGATTCGTTCGCCGATGGTATGCGGGCTGACGAAGTTCATTGGTGTATCGGCAACGGCAACTGTGTCACCGGTTGGAATTAACTTTTCGTCAACTGGCAGATACAAATTGCCGTTCAACTTAAGTTCGTGATTCAGCACGTCCTGTTCGCTCGCATCGCCCGTTAGATTCCAATAGGTGTGATTAGTTAGATTCACTACGGTCGGTTTGTCTGTAGTCGCTGCGTAGTCTATTCGCAGTTCATTGTCGGCAGTCAGAGTGTACGTGACCGATACCGCCAGGTTGCCTGGATATCGGTCTTCGCCGTCAGGGCTGGTTCTGTTGAACACGACGCTGGCCGTTGTTTCGTTCGAGCTCCCTTCAGCCGCCCACAACGTTTTATGAAACCCCAGTTCACCGCCATGAAGATGATTGTCGCCATCGTTCTTTGCCAGCGTGTAGATGTTGTCGTTAAGGCCGAAAAGGCCTCCACCAATTCGGTTACCGTAGCGGCCCACGGTAGAGCCAAAATAGCATGGATTCGTCAGCCATTTTTCCAGCGACTTATGTCCCAATGCAATGTTGGCCAGCTTGCCGTTTCGGTCCGGCGTTTCCACTGAAACAACCGTCGCTCCGTAATTGATGAGTTTTACGGTCAGCCCGGAGCTGTTTTTTAACGTGTACTGTTCGATTGTTTTTCCGTCAGCCGTCTTCCCAAATTCCGAATATTCCCAGGTCATCGTCGATTCATCTTCCGTCAACAGGGCGAGTAAGGTTCCGGCGGCACCGCTGGAACTATCTTCGGCCGCAGTCAGAGAAGGCCCGGTTTCGCCCGCGACAAAATCGTTCACAACTGCCTGGCTACAGCCAGCCGAGAAAAGGCCAGTGAACAGGATAAGTGCTGTAGTTTGGATTGATATGATTCGCATGGTTTCAACCTGCCGGAAAACTAAATGGGCATTACGGATCGTCGCGGCGAAGCAACGTTCGGTCAAGATCAGCTGTTGATGGCATCGCGGCCGAACAACATTGCGGCAGATTTAGATTGAACCAGCAGGATGATCGGGCTCGCCGGTGCGCTGTCTTCGATTTTTTGTTGTGTATCCCGCCTCCCAACGGCATGTTCTTCCCAATGGTCCCTTGCTGTTGGCATTGTCGAATACGAAATTTCCGGCGTCTGAAGAATCAACATCAGCCCGGAACACAAAACTATGGCGACCTGCAAATGTCCCTGCTGTGGTGGAAGTTGCCGCAGCTTTAGGCGATAAAGTATCCAAAGGGCAGGTTTTAGACGCCTTCCTCGATCACAATCGAACGCCTGAATCGGTTCCTGAAGGTTCCGGTGTAGCCAACAGCAGAATTTCATGTCTGACGATAACTCACAGCATCCTCATGAACTGGAGTTTATGGGCTCTGAATCAAGCTGTTCCTATCTGGACGGCCGCAGTTCTTTGATGCGTTACCGGATCGCCATGTCGCTCACCGGGCAGCGGTACGAATCGTTACTGGAACGGGGTTGGCGTCGATTTGGCAGGACGATGTTTCGGCCGGAATGCCTGGCATGCAACGAGTGCCAAAGTCTGCGAGTGGACATTCGCGCGTTCAAGCCGAGTCGCAGTCAGCGCAAGGCCCGCAACCGAAATTCTGAGATCGAATTGATTGTGCAGCGACCAACCATGACGGATGAACATATCGAGCTGTATAACGCCTACCATCTGGACATGCACGAACGCCGCAACTGGCCATTTCGTGAAATGGACTTTCCTCAATATCACGAAGCCTTTGTGGATGGCGAGTTTTCGTTTGCCCGCGAGTTTCAATATCGGCACAACGGACGACTTGTGGCACTGGGCATTGTGGACATGACCGGCAACGTGATGTCCAGCATCTACTTCTTTCATGCACCCGATTATCGTGATCAGGCTCTGGGAACAATGTCTGTATTGCGGGAAGCCGAAACTGGTCTGCAAACGAATCACAAATGGCTGTACATGGGCTATTACGTTCGTGACTGCGGTTCTATGAACTACAAAAACCGTTTTGAGCCGCATCAGATTTTAAGTGAATACGTTGCGGATACGGAACCAGCAGTCTGGGATGCTCCCGGATCTCCAGCCGAATAACAAGACGCTGAACCTGACGAAGTCAGCGGTATTTAAAATTCAGAGAGGCATGCGGTTTGGCTGCCATCGCGGTGATATCGTCATTCAATCTGACGTTATCACGGAATGCCCATCAGTGGCTTAATAAACAGGTACGTTCCAGCAGTCAGAATCGGCACACCGATTATATTCAGCAGCACACCGTACTTTACCATATCGCCAACCTGAATTCTTCCCGAGCCAAACACAATTGCGTTGGGGGGCGTTGCGATGGGCAACATGAAAGCGCAGCTTGTGGCCAGCGTGGCAGGTACAACCAGCAATCGAGGATCGACATCCAAGGCTACGCAGATGGCACACAGTGTGGGCATCAGAGTACTAACAGTGGCCACATTGCTGGTGAATTCGGTCAGGAAAGTCATCAGCAGGCAAATAGTTGCAATCACCATCCATGTTGGCTTTCCCTGCAGCGGACCCTGAAGAACTGATCCAAGCCATTCTGAAAGCTGTGTACTGCCGAAGGCTCCTGCCAGAGCAAAACCGCCACCAAACAACAGCATGATGTCCCATGGAAGTTGAGAGGCTGTTTTCCAATCCATCAGCGGCACGGAACGGCCGACGCTGTCGCGCGTACCCGACGGGAGGCAAAACAGCAGAACGGCCATCAGCATTGAGACCGTGGAATCATTAATGAACGATCCCGCTGTTGATGCGAAATCTTCACCCGGCCCTGAGACTCCAAGAAACTGAAACCAAGATACAGCAAGACTTGACCATCCAGGTAAAACGGTGGTTACACCGATCACCAGTGGCTGCCGAAAGACCCATAGCATGGCGGTGAGAACGAACACCATCAACATCATGAGTTCAGCAAACGTTGGTTTGCCGAGACTGGACAGCCGCTTTCTGAGTTCCAGGCGTAGCGTGTGATCGTGATCAGTCGAATGCGGAAGTTTTCGTGTTAGCACAAACCAGGTCACAGCAAGATAGATCGCTCCAATTGGCACGCAGGCGAGCATCCATTGTGCAACGGAAATATCGAGATCCGGACGGCCAATTCGACTCGCCTCGGCCGACCGGGGATCTGCCGCGTCTGCTGGAGTTGCTGGAGTTGCTGGAGTTGCTGGAGTTGCTGGAGTTGCTGGAGTTGCTGGTAATGTAGCCTGTACAAACTGTTCACGATAGATTCCGACCGCCTGGTTATTTGTGGGCGTGCCGATGATTGTTGTGAGTCCGCCGATACTGGCTGAATAGGCGATTGCCAGTAACAAAGGAACGGCCAGGCGATGGGAAATCAATTCCGAAGTTGATTGATTATCGTTTGTGTCGCGCGTCTGTTCGTCATCCAGAGTTTTCAGCAGCGCGAGTGCAATAGGTAACATCAGTAGCGTAGAAGCCGTGTTGCTGATCCACATTGACAGCCCGCCGGTCGCCAGTAAAAAGCCCAGCACCAAACGCTTCGGGCTGACACCCACGATTCGGACGATATTTAATGCTATCCGTCTATGCAGATTCCAGCGTTCGATTCCCAAAGCAATAATGAAGCCACCCAGGTACAAAAACACGTTGTCATTGATGTACGCTCTGCTGACATCCTTGGCCGTTTGAATGCCCAGCAGCGGAAAAAAAACCAACGGAAGCAGGCTTGTCGCGGCCAGCGGAATCGCCTGCGTCACCCAGAAGCCAGCCATCAGGATTGTGACGGCAATCAGCCGTTTGCCTTCGGGCAACATACCTTCAGGCGTGGGCATTGCCAGAATTAACAGGCTGGCAGCAATGATCGCAGCAATCGCGAACTTCTTTGAATTGCCGCTTCGGGCTGCGTTGGTTTTTTCTGAATCAGTCATGGATTAAACCGACGCCTTCTGCGTTGGCAGAGTCCACGGAGCTCTGTAGGCTACGGCGCCAAGCAACTTGTTTGCAGCTTCGTTTTCCGCAACGATCTCCAGAACTGCATCCCATGTAAGTGGCTGCTGCAACGTTTGAGAAACATATCCCAAATGGCCGGGTGAAATGGATCGATGCCCGATTTCCGCCGTGGCGATACATTCTCCGCGGGTGCGGACGTTTACCAGGAAATCGGCCGCATGACTGACGCCACGTGCCACGTCAAAGTCTCCGGCATGGAAGTCGTCGGCAAGCCATCGGCTGTCAGATGCTTCAATAAATCCGCGACGGGCATACACCCAGCCATCAGTGCCGATCACCTTCACGCCCTGTTTGTTTCGACTGGAAATTGTTGAAGATACTTTATTGCTGTATTCGCATTGGATGGTGTACTGATGAGGCGTGTTGTAGACGTCTGTTTTGGGAAACGTCCAGTCGGTGGCTTCGACTCTGGTAGGCCCTGAGCGTTCCATGCCGATGGCCCACTGAGCGATATCGTTATGATGTCCAATCCAGTCCATCAGCACCCCACCGCCAAAAGCACGATGTCCACGCCACCAGCGATGATGACGTGCCTGCATTAAAGGAAGCAGCGGTGCGGGGCCGCACCAGAAGTTGTAATCCAGATCCGGTCGTGGCATAACAATTTCTGTACTGCCCATGACATTTTCGTATCCCGGCGGCAATCCAACTTCTACGGACTTCAGTTCACCAAGCACTCCGTTTCTGGCAAGCTTCACGACCTTCTGAAACAAAGGATCCGAACGCTGCTGGGAACCCGTTTGAAACACGGCGCCGCGTTCGGCAACCTTCGCGACAATCGATTGTCCCTCAGCAAACAAATGCGTCACCGGCTTTTCGCAGTAAACATCTTTGCCATTTTCGACTGCTTCGTAAGTACACAAAGCGTGCCAGTGATCCGGCGTTGCTACTACAACGGCGTCTATGTTTTCTTCGGCAATCAATTTACGATAGTCAGTGAATACTCGAGCAGCATTAGCCGAATTGTCGACGCCATAAGCCTTGGCAATGCGTTCGACTGCGGGTTGCCTTCCATAGGCATTACCTTTGCCCCACGCCAGATCGCGATGATGGATTCCCGCTACGTCGCAGACGGCGACAACCTGGCAATCTGGCAGCCCCAGAAAATCATCCAGCAGATTGAAACCTCGCGAGCCGAGACCAATCACGCCGATGGTTGTGCGTTCTGATGGGGCGACTCGCTCAACTGCCTGCGAGGCGGCAAATTTACCAGCGACGACTGCTGCACCCACAAGTTTCCCGAACTGCCTGCGAGATTGTCCATGAGGGATTCGACAAGTGTGATGATGCGCGGTCACTGTGTGTAGCCCTTAGAATGCGAGCGTAAAGCAAAACCTGCCGCCGCAGCCGGCCGATAGACTAGTCCGTTCGTGGCGCAAAAACAAACGCGGACTGTATTGCAACAGTCCGCGTTTGTTTTTTTTATTGTGTTTTCAGGCTATGGCCCGCCGCCGCCGCCACCGGACAGAGCAGCATTTGCTCCTCCGCCACCGCCACTCAGGCTGCCAAGTCGAGGTGTTGGGATTGACGAGTTGTACAGGTCGTTGATGAGTTTCACTTCACTCGCAGGACGACCGTAATCACGTCCTCTTCGCATGATGACCTGAATCTGTTCTTCGCCGTTGGTTAGCTCGGTGAGAGTCTGCTGAACATTCGCCTGCCGAGTGTTATCGATTTCTGTGTCGTAGGACGACTGCACATAGACCGTGCGATATCTGCTGGGCGTCGTTTCCAGAATATCAACCAGATGCAGTCTGCCTGGCACGTTTAGAGTTTGATCGTCAGTAAAGTGACGATGGTAGATCGTGGTTTCCTGTTGCCAGCCGTTTTGTTCCTGAGTGTTAATAATGTCACTCATATACTGGCGATCCTGACACACATATGGCAATGGCCAGTAGTGAGCAGAATGGTAAGTGTGCGAAAACTGCTGTCGCTCACAGGTTGGTCGCGGACGAGGCGGCCAGTTTTTGCCCTTGTAACATTTCTGGCGTACTCCCGGTGGAAGCATTGCTTTCTGAGCCCACCAGTCATCCGACCCAGGCTCTGCGCCACCAACATTTTCGTCGCCGCCGACGAAGGCGAACGGGCCCGTTGAGCAACCGCAAATTGCCGAAGCAAATACGAGAGCAAGAAAACACTGGCCGTACATCCTCATGGCCTGCCCCATCCTGAGTAAACTATGTTATGTGCTCATTCGCTAATTTGCTGAAGCAGGCATCGTGCCTGGTCTTCCGCAAGGTCTGTGATTCAGCACGATGGCGGAATTCAACAGATACATCTTCGTTGTCGGAAGAATCCGGCTATCCAAAACAGCCATTCGGCCTGAATTGGCGGATGACGTCGCTTGAGTCAGTAAATGCCGTCAACTGCACTGCTAAGTTACCCGGTTTACGTAATACAAAATGCTGGAATATCCTGGCCACTTTGGACTGTTTATCGGCAATTATCGATTCGTGTTTCTATCATGCATACGTGAATCGAATCTTCCGCGACGTGTGGTTGTTCCCCTGTTTTCTGGAAGGTGGCCACAAAATTGCCCATCTCCGGGGACTCTGGCGACAGCCAGAGTCCGATAGTGGGAAGTGATACAACAGGAAGGTTTTCCCGCCGCTTGGGCAAGGGATGTAAACTTCGATTTAGGATACGTGAGCAATCAGGCAGCGTTCGATGGTGCGAATTCTGCAAATAGTATTTGGGACAGATGAACGTCTATGATCTTCCTGCTCGATAATTACGACTCGTTTACATACAACCTGGTCCAGCGAATCGGCGAAATCGATCCAACAGTTGAGATCCGAGTTGAACGCAACGATCAGACGACACTCGAAGAAATTGAAGATCTGAAGCCGGAACGGATTATCATTTCTCCAGGTCCGTGCACGCCCGCGGAAGCTGGATTGTCATGTGAAGTAATTCGTCATTTTGGACCAAAGCTACCCGTTCTGGGAGTCTGTCTTGGACACCAAAGTCTGGCTGAGGTGTATGGGGCAAAAGTGGTGCGAGCAGCGCGGCTAATGCATGGCAAGACTTCGGAAATCAGCCACCAAGGTCAGGGCATTTTTGCCGGACTGCCAAACCCGTTTACCGCAACGCGGTACCACAGTCTGATTGTGCCAAAGGAAACCATTCCCGATTGCCTACAAATAACGGCCTGGGTTCATGACGATGGGCAGGCGTTTGAAGTGATGGGATTGCAGCACCGGGAGTTTCCTGTGTATGGAGTTCAGTTTCACCCCGAAAGCTTTTTGACAGAAAAAGGCTATGACCTGCTGCGAAACTTTCTGGCCGTCAGTTGATGTTTGAGTCGCAGGACACGAACAAGTCGTCGCAGTAATTAGCATGGACCGCAGACAGTGATGTCACCAGTATCTGACGGGCTTAGATGCGTGTCATGATTTCATCGACCTCTGCTGCGTCAACCGGATTATCTGCCAGGTTGATGGTCGGCAGCGAGAACTTCAGGTTGCCGCTGACTGGCCGTGACTCAGCTGTGGTGACAAAGTCGTCTAGTTCTGTTTGATCCTGCGACAAACTGGCCTGCATGGTCACAATGGACGCCTTCGAACGGCTACCGGCGGAAACCATAGTTGCGGTTGGGCTGGGCGTTCGACCCTGCACGTCAGATTTTGGATTCCGAGCATCGACAGAAAACTGCAGGCCCATAAAAGGAGAGCCACTGTTGCTATCCATTTGCAGGAAGCTTCGCGTTTGCTCGCACCCTGAAAAAAGCATCAGACAGAACGTTGCGATGAGTTTGCGAGGGGCCATGCTTGGAACTCTGCCGTTTTGCAGAAAGACAAGTTAAAACAGGAAAACGGTACTTGAGAGGATAACAGGAATCTTTTTTTCGACCTAGACCGGATTTCACTCTGGTGACATGGTCTGGCCCTTCACGCAGCTCATCGATCCAGAGCCAGCCGAATTCCCAAGATTTTTTTTGCGGGGCACCTATTTGCTGCAGAAAAATGCCAGGCGACAGATGAGTCGGATTTCGGGTGAGGGATACGCTGGCTAGGTTGAGCTGGTCAATCGCGGAGACTTGGTCATGGATTAGATTCTTCAGGGGCATTTCGTTGATTTCCCATTGCCACCGGCTGGAAATTCCGTGATTGCCGTCCTCACTTGCGGGCGGTGTGCTGGTAAGCCATCCGGTCTAACAGCTGAGTTGTTTCGGACGATCAGTCCTTAAAACGACCAGCCATTTGAAACCCGCGTGCAGACCCAGCGCATTGATTTTAAATAACCTGACGGCTCACGGTTTCTGCTGCCGCCGAATATTTCGCAGTCCACTGAAAGTGCGAGGGAAAGTTGAATTCGCTACACTGCCGCGGCCCGATGCCCCGTATCGGTGTTCGACAGGCGGCAATTGTTTCTGGCAGCGACTTTTCAGTGACTAAAATTAAGCGAGCAGACGGAGGTATTCGTTGTGCTGATTCGGTTGTCTTTCCGTCGGCCCCCCAACTGCCGGCATTGTTTACGCGGCGATTAGCAACACATTGATTTAACCAGTGCGATAGCACGTTCAGCAAGACAGCATAGAAACCGGATCTGGCTCCATGCGGAAAGATTTTGTAGACATTAACTGCGACCGAAACGCTGAGACGGCGGAGCTCGGTGATTCATTTCTTAGTCATCGCAAAATGATCATGCAATTGATTACGGCCACGGCGACGGACCTGATCGGCCGCCCGAGCGGCACGTGTTCGTCGATTGTATTACTTGGTGCGGGCAATTGTCTGGACGTTGATCTGACAAAGCTGGCAGAACTGTTTTCCACGATCCACCTGGTCGATCTTGACGAGTCTGCCGCAATTACAGCAATTGCAGCCAGCGGAGTTTCGGCAACACAATTTCAGGTGCATGCACCCGTTGATGTTGCCGAGCCGTTGTTGTCGCTGACCAGTCGGGATTTCAACGCAGAAGAAGACAACCGCGAGCACTGCATCGATGTGCTGCGGCATCTGTCGTCGGAGAACGCCCTTCCGGATATTCCGGAAGCCGACGTGGTCGTTTCGCTGTGCATGTTCACTCAGTTGATTGACTCGTTATGCCATTTGGTTCCGGAAGGCCATCCCGCATTTTCCAACTCATTGAAGGCGATTCGAATTGGGCATCTCAGACGCATGTTGAGTATGCTTCGGCCGGGAGGCGTTGCGATTTTTGCAACCGACATTGTCTCAACTGATACTGCAAAAGTTTTACGGACGGCAACGGAAGACACGATTGCCGATATTGTAAAACAGCTCGTTACCGAGAAGGATTTTCATAGCGGAACCAATCCTTCAATGCTGCTTACCGATCTGAATGTGTTGTCTCGTCTGCCTTCCGGGCCGGACACCGTGCATACAACCGATCCCTGGTTGTGGCATATGGGCGAACGAATACTGGCGACTTACGCCTTTCGAATTCAGAAGAAACTTCCCGAAGTGGACGAGCCAGTCGATGGCGTCGCCCAGGAGTGACCTGCGCTAAGGTTCGTCAAGGACCCACAGCGCAGAACTGTCAACGCACGAAAATCCGCTTCGCCGATAGAAGGCCAGAGCCGACGTGTTGGCTTCCGCGGCAAACAGGCTTACATTAGCTGGTCGAGCTACAAACTGTTGCAGGGATGAAAGCAGTTGCGAGGCGATTCCACGTCGGCGATTCTGTGGATGTACACCGAGGTATTCGATGATCGTCCCTCGATTGCCGTTGTGCGGTGAGACTAAACGACCTTCGCTGCAGAGGCTTTCGCTGAAACGACTGTGGGCTGCATCGGGCGATGTGTCCTGGAAATTGACTATCATTAAGCCAACCGGGACAGCCTGCACGACTGCGACGATAATCTTTAATTCAGAATCGATTAGTTCCCACAGCCTCAGCAAGACGTCCGGCGCTGACGGAGCGATATCGAAAAAGTCCTCAGCGCTATTTAGAATCGAACCAATGAGTTCGTGCATCGCGTTTCGAGACACGCTGCAGTGGTTTGGCATTCCGTCCGCTTTGACGTTGGGGGCGAGGGAAGTGAAACTCAATGGGTCGCGTACTGCACCATCAGTGGCAAGAATGCTCAACTTCACTTCCGTTTCTTCGGAAGGTGAAGACCGTTCCTTTGCCTGTTTGAGCGTGGATTCCAGTCGCTGCCATTTTTGTAGAATCCCGGATTGTTGAAATCCATGTCGCAACAGGGCGTTAGAGAAATCCGAATCCCAATCGACAAACGGAAGTAAGTTGACGGTGGAGGCGTGGCGTTGCCTTGATTCCTGGAGCGCCCGTCCCAACAACGCCTCAACGGCCAGACGCCTGTCAATTGTCTCCGCCGGATCTAAAAATGTGACTGGAGTCAGCACGACGGATTGGTTGGGCTGATAATGAAACGTCAGTTCAGCAACTTTGCAATTCCCCCGGAACGCAGAGAGCAATAATGACGGAGCGAGTGTTTGGTGCGACCATTCTTTCCGCCAGACAGAACGCAGAGGCGAAATAGTCGTTCGCTCAATCCTCATGGGAACCGCCTGACCTGTTGGATAATCAACGTTTGTTCGTACCTGGTCTGAAGGCTTTCGGCACGCGTTGACGCGATTGGGACAGAAACTGTTTTGCCAGTAAGTTATCGCACCCAGCGTCATGTTGAAAGATGGTTGCTGACCGATCGGTTGTGCTGACTAGACGAAGAAAGTTCTGTGTCGCGTCTGGCGGGCTACGGCAAACGGCAGCAACCAGTACCGCACGGGCCGGCGGAAGGTGGCGGGCATCCACCGGCAATCGGCAAAGCAGAACCGCCTGTTACACGCCCTGCCGACGCGCTCATTAGTTTTTCCAGCTTACTGGATTCACACGTTGGACACTTTGGCGTTTCCTTAAGTCCCACAAGAAGTTCAAACTCACGATCACAGGACGGGCAATGAAATTCAAAAATTGGCATGGAAGTGTGGTTATCTAAATACAAGAAATCCTGCGGCCCGGAATTCAGGACGCGTTCGCATTGTACGGTTCGGCAGCGGGTGACTCAACCAGACATAAGCATTCTGTTTGTGGCTGATTTGTAAACAAAAACAGCCGACCACAAATTGTGGTCGGCTGCCGAAACGTTGGAAATTAGAAGAGTTTAAGCATGCTTGTAAACGGTTTCGAAATCGATGTCGTACTTCTTCATCTTTTTGTAAAGCGTTGTACGATTGATTCCAAGTGCCTTGGCTGTTCCCTGACGGTTCCAACCGTTGGTTTCCAGGGCCTGAATGATTAATTGTCGTTCCGGCGTGGAAAGGGCGTTTTTCAGAGAAGCACCACCAAGCTGAGCTTCGATGCGTGCTCGGCGTTCATCTTCAACGAACATTTTCTCCGGAAGATCTCCGGATGTAATCTGATTGCCTTTACACAGCACGACGGCTCGTTCAATGACGTTAACCAGTTCGCGAACATTACCAGGCCAGTGGTATTGCTGCATTGCGTGCAATGCCAAATCGTCAACGCCTTTGATTTCGCGACCGGTCTGATCATTGAACTGTCGCAGATAGTGTTCAACAAGCAGTGGGATGTCGCCGATTCGTTCTCGCAGCGATGGCTGAGTCAGCGTGATTACATTGATGCGGTAGTATAGATCCTCACGAAACTCACCGCGTTTCACAGCCTCTTCCAGATTGGCATTGGTTGCCAGAATCAGTCGGACGTCAACCTTGTGGGTTTCGTTTCCGCCAACTGCTTCGAATTCACGATCCTGCAGAACGCGAAGAAGCTTGACCTGCAATGCCGGTGAGGCGGTTGCAATTTCGTCCAGAAACAGAGTGCCGCCGTCCGCCTGCAGAAACTTGCCAATCTTGTCGTGTGTGGCACCGGTGAACGAGCCGTTTACATGACCAAACAGCTCGCTTTCCAGAAGGTTTTCCGGAAGTGCTCCACAGGCGACTTCGACAAACGGTCGGTCTGCTCGATCGCTCAGTTGATGAATGCTGCGTGCCGTGATGGTCTTGCCTGTACCGCTTTCGCCCAAAATCAAAACAGTTGTGCGAGTATCCGCCACGCTTTCGATCAGTTCAAACATCCTCAGCATTTTGTAGTCTTTGCCGACGATGCTGGAAAGTCCGTCTCGTTCGTGAAGTCGTGCCTTCAGACGTTTGTTTTCCTGTAGCAGACGTCGTTGACCAACCGCTCGTTCGATGGAAAGATTCAATTCGTCATCGATGACTGGTTTCGTAAGATAATCGAAGGCCCCCATGCGGATGGCTTCGACAGCACTTTCAATTGTCCCATAACCTGTCAATAAGATGACTGCCGTTTCCGGAGCATTGTCCCGAGTCCATTGCAGCAGTTCAAAGCCGTCTTTGTCCGGTAGGTTTACGTCGCAGACAATAACTTCAAATGAAAATTCGTCCATTCGCTCAATCGCTTCACCACAAGTTGAAGCTGTTTCGGTGCGATGCCCGAGACTGCGGAGATAGTCCGCCATGGCATTTTGGATGTGTCGGTCATCGTCAACAACCAACAAAGAACCGGAAGTGGCCATTACCATATTTGTCCCCTCAATTACCTGATGGGTTCAGCGCAGAAAATTGACGCAGAACGTCCGTTAAAAGTTTGTAAGTGGGGAGCACATCAAAAGAACAAAGGGTGTTAAGTTTCACCGCCGGAGTTTGTCCGAACACCGTTGGCAGTGATAACAACAATTGAGCTTTGTTGATGAAGAGGAGGTAAAGGAACCTAGGTTGCAAAAGTCCACCGAGGCGTATTTCGAGGGCAACATTTGGTGACGAAGTGACATCGTCCGGCGGCAAAGCTACCCAACCCGAATAACCGGCACAGCTAGATGAACTAGATCCCGCACCGATGTCACATCGAGTGGCGTTGGTTTCCGGTAACGCCTGTGATACTGGGTGCTGCGACTGATTTGTCGCTGCCAGCAACCTGAAATACTGATCATCCAGTTAAGGTATGTCTGACAATACCCGCAATTCCGATTTCAGACGCAGTTAGTCGGTGTTTGGGGTCGGGCGTTGCTGGGCGGATGGTAAACCAGAAGTAGCGCCGTACACCATTTCCCGCATCTCTGCGACAATGCTCTCGAGCAGGCACCGAAGCTTCGTGTAGATGTCGTCTGTAAACGATTCGGCTTCCAGAATTGCCAGTGCTTCATCCAGAATCCGTTGGTCGCTGATTTCAACTGGATCGTAGACCTTGGAATTGCTTCGCAATCGGGCTAGTTTTGGAAGATAACTTTGCCTGAGATGTTCACTCAATTCCCGCGACAGATAGTTGGCTTTCTTAAGTCGTTCGTCAAGAGACAGGTTTTTAACGTCTTGTGAATCAGACATGCGGAAGCTCCCAAAAGATATCGGCGAGACGCAGATATTAGATCGGAATACCTTTACATGAGTCAACTTCGAATTCGTAGAACGAAGTTTTACATGCGGTAGGCGGCTAAAGATTTTAGGTAGTATTGTACTCCTAAGGTTGCTCGAACTGTCGATCTAGGTCGATTGCCTCACTGAATAGCGGTCATCAGAGTTTTTCTGAGCGGCGGATTTCTTCGCTCAAAAACAAAGCGATCGCAACAGAAAACTGCCCCGTGGCTGCAATCCACGCGGCAGAAAGTCAGGTCAACGGGGCTGGAGAATTCGGGTTTTCCTGTTTCTGCGTTAGCTTAACACGGATTTAAAGCGATCAATCGCAGCTTCAACGTTGGCTCGACTGTTGAAAGCGCTAAGTCGGAAATAGCCTTCGCCTGCGGCTCCAAAACCGCTTCCTGGAGTTCCTACCAAGTGGCCTTTTTGAAGCAGCAGGTCGAAAAAGTCCCAGCTGCTTAGATTATTTGGGGTCTTCAGCCAGACATAGGGAGCATGCTTGCCGCCGTAGACTGTTATTCCTACAGACTGCAAGCCATCAATGAGCAACTGGGCATTCGTCATGTAGAAGTCAACCAGGGACTTCGTTTGGTTGCGACCTTCCGGAGTGTACGCCGCAGCGGCACCCTTCTGGACAATGTAGGAAGCTCCGTTGAATTTCGTCGATTGACGCCGGTTCCAAAGCTGATGCAGCGATACTTCAGTACCGCAGGAAGCGGTGACTTTCAGTTCTTGGGGGATGACGGTAAACGCACATCTTACTCCGGTGAAACCGATATTCTTGCTGAAGCTGCGGAATTCGATGGCGACCTTACGTGCACCTTCGATTTCGAAGATGGAACGAGGAACAGATTCGTCAGAAATGTATGCTTCATAGGCAGCATCAAACATAATCAGGCTGTTGTTTGCCAGAGCGTAGTCAACCCACTTCTGCAGCGTCTCGCGAGTTGCCACGGTGCCTGTCGGATTGTTTGGATAGCACAGGTAGATTACATCTACGCGTTCCTTCGGAAGGTCGGCGACGAAGTTATTTTCGGCTGTGACAGGCAGGTAGACAAGCTTGCCGTAGCGACCATTTTTATCCGACTCGCCTGTGTGGCCAGCCATGACATTCGTGTCGACGTACACGGGATAGACAGGGTCGGTTATTGCGATGATGTTGTCATCGCCAAGAATGTCCAGAATGTTACCGGTATCGCACTTTGAACCATCCGAAATGAAAATTTCTTCTGCAGAAACATTAATGCCGCGTGCCTGGTAGTCCTGTTCGGCAATCGGCTCACGCAGAAAACCATAGCCCTGTTCAGGGCCATAACCGTGAAACGACTCGCGGCAGGCCAATTCGTCAACGGCTTCGTGCATCGCAGAAATAATGGCTGCCGGTAACGGTTCCGTCACGTCACCAATTCCCAGACGAATAATTGCAGCTTCTGGATTAGCGTCGGCGAATGCTTTCACTCTCCGTCCGATTTCCGGAAACAGGTAGCCAGCTTTCAGCTTCAGATAGTTTTCATTGATGCGGAACATGAGTCTTCAGGTTCTGATAATTAATTTAAGGTGGTCGTGAAACAATGCGTTCAGGTCGTTCGAAACAGCGGGTTTCAAACCAGACCCGCCTGCATTAGGCCGTGTTGTGACAACTGCCACGGACATTTTCAAACGGGAGCACAAAAAAAGGCGCCGACAACCATCAAGTTGTCGTCGCCTTTTAGGTTTTATTCGCATTCAGCCGGTGCTGTCTTCAGACGGCCGGGCCAAAAACAAAAATGGCGAACTACTTGTCTCCAGCATCTTCTTTGACAGCTTCAACAGCATCGTCACCAGCTTCTTTAACGGTTTCAGCTGCATCGCCAGCAGCTTCCTTGACAGTCTCAGCTGCATCGCCAGCGGCTTCTGTGACAGCGCCACCAAGATCTTCGACAGCAGCACCAACGCCAGTGCCAGAGCCTGATTCCATACCGTGAGCTGCGTCGCCCATGTCATGGCTTTCAGGAGCGCCATCTACAGATTTCGGAGCTTCTTCTCCGCAACCGACTACAAAACATAGTCCAAGCATCAACGCACAAACTGATTTCAATCCAGACATCTCGTCCCTTTCAACTTCAACAAATATCTTTTCAAATCATTCAGAAAATGGTGAAACCGTCACCAATTATTCATGCGGTCAATTTTCCACATTTGAACCGAATTGCAAGCACTCCTGAGGTTAAACACCCAAAGTTCGAAAAGTTGGGACACAAATTTGCCAGAAAGCTAAACAGCAGAAACCATGACGATCAGTCTGCCTGGGACGTGCAATTACAAAATTGAGAGAATCTTCTAGTATAAGAGCTAAAGTGATCCGTTCCACAACGATTGATGCATGTCACCAACAGCCCCCGACTCACCAGATTCAGCCGAAACTCCCGTGCCGGACAATTCCTCGGCACTGCCGTCCGAGAGGGTACGCACATTTCCAACCGGGCCGGGTGTCTATTTGATGAAGGATGCGGAATCTCGTGTTATCTACGTTGGCAAGGCTGTCAACTTACGCAGTCGTGCGAGCAGCTATTTTACTCGTGCTGCCGAAAGCGAACGCCGCACCGCCGAACTAGTCACTGAAATTGCTGATATCGACTACATCGAAACTGACAGCGAAGTCGACGCTTTGCTGATGGAAGCGAGGCTGATTAAGGACATCCAGCCGAAGTTCAACAGTCTTCTAAAAGACGACAAGACGTTTCCGTATCTGCAGATCACCACGCACGAAGACTTTCCTCGAGTCGAATTTACTCGCACACCGAAATCCAAAGGTGTGCGGCTGTACGGCCCGTTTACGAGCGCGGGACAGTTGCGTGGCACCATTGCCGTATTGCAAAAGATTTTTCGCTTTCGCACCTGCACTTTGGATATCGAAAAAAGCGACGAGAAGTGGCGTTGGTTTCGTCCTTGTCTGCTGGCCAGCATCAATCAATGCACAGCGCCATGTAATGTGCGGATTTCAAAGGAAGACTATAAAAATGACATTCGCCGACTACGCATGTTTCTGGACGGCAAGAAGGATCGTCTGCTGAAAGACATGGAGAAAGACATGCAACTGGCGTCGAAGAATCTTCATTTTGAAAAGGCGGCGAGGATTCGTGATGACATTCAATCGCTGCATACGCTGAATCTACGCGGAAATCTGGAAGACCATGCTCAACCGGAGGTTTTTTACATCGACCCCAAAAAAGGAATGACAGGGCTCAAACAGGTTCTAAAACTGGCCGAATTACCGCGCCGCATCGAAGGCATCGACATTGCTCATTTGCAGGGTGGCGAAACAGTCGCCAGCCTTGTGCAGTTTATTGACGGGCTACCATTCAAGCACGGTTACAAACGGTACAAAATTCAATCGGTGGAAGGCGTGGACGATTTTGCATCCATGCGGGAAGTGGTGACGCGAAGATTTCGGCGATTAACGCAGGAAGGTGAATCGTTTCCGGATCTGCTGTTGATTGACGGCGGCAAGGGGCAGCTCAGTGCAGTCATGGAAACGTTTGATGCCATTGGAATCACGCCGCCCACTACGATCTCACTGGCGAAACGGGAAGAAGAAATTTACGTTCCGGGGCAATCTGAGCCGCATCGTCTAACGCGTCATTCGTATGCACTACGCTTGCTGCAGTATGTGCGTGACGAATCGCATCGGTTTGCTCAGCACTACCATCATCTGCTTCGCAATAAGGCAACTTTTGACGGAACTGATAACGAAAAAAGGCGACGTCGTCGAACATGAATAATCCCACTGAAGCTGATGCAACGTCTGATTTTTCTGAGCCGTTTCATCCGGCCTGCCTGCCGGTGGATGAATTACTGGATCAATGCGACATTCGCCGCACACGGGCCAGCGGACCGGGCGGTCAACACAGAAATAAGGTTGAGACCGCGATTGAAATCACACATCGGCCCAGCGGCGTGCAGGCAATGGCCACCGAACGGCGAAGTCAGGAACAAAATCGACAGGTGGCGATTGGTCGGCTGCGACTGAACCTTGCAGTTCATGTCAGAACTGTCAGTTCAGATGTGGTCGAAGCGTCGCTGTTGTGGAACTCACGTTGTCGTAGCCAGCGCATTTCCTGCAGCGAACAACACAACGATTTCCCTTCGCTGATTGCCGAAGCCCTGAACGCCGTTGACGCGAAATCCTGGGACGTCAAACGTGCTGCAGCCGCTTTGGGATGTTCGACATCCCAACTGGTGCGATTTATCTCCAAATCACCGGACGCGTTTATCTATCTGAATTCCCAGCGTGAAGCTCACGGGCTGAAACGGTTAAAGCCGTGAACCTTTGAGGAATTTCGAGACCAAGCGTGATAGGCCGCCACCATGATGTTTTTAGCCCGTCGTGGATTGTGCACATCCGGAATCAGAAAGTGGTTGGATTATTGTTCAGACTTCAAGCAAAACTTTTTCACTAAAACCTACTCGCACTGAATGTCGACGCTGCGGCGATTGGGCGATGGTGGCGTGCGAGATTCTGTGTGGTGTTTTGCTGCCGACCCGGCAAACTGTGTCCGTCGAAAAAAGTGCACAGCCGAATATTGTCGTGATCCTTGTGGACGATCAGTATGACTGGTCTCAGCCTCGGCTCACAAATTATTGAAAATTGTTGACCAATCACGGTCTTGACGTGAATTCAGCATCAATGGTGATTGGGTCAAATTCCGTGCAGGTCAGGCCAATTAACTACATTTTGCTACACCCAAATTCTTCCCGACCTGTAGCAACAGAACGAAAGTAGTATTCCCTCGACGTAACGGAAAGGTCGTACGAATTCACCCATTCCTTAACTTGATAGTGTTTGAGTCGCTCAGCGGCAAGTCGCGCATGAACACGGCAAAGGCGTTCGAGGCGGTATCGGGGGCACGGTTGTGTTGCAGGCGTACGTCGATCGCGTGGAAATTGTTGATCGGAATGCGATCGTGCCGATTCACGTTCCCTGTTATTCGCATCGCGATCAGGTGCTGGCGCAGGAGTGCGTCAGCACGTTCGCGTATTTCAGTTGCTGGCGTCCCTCCGGTTTCGTAGGCCTTTGGTTGGAATAGCGACAGCCGACGAACGGCGGTCGCAAACTCCTTTGTGGCCTAGACTTTGTGTCACAGATGGCGAATTAGGTCAGCTCACCTGATTTCCAAGGTCTTACATAAAGTCAGTTGGTTTGCAATGGGTTCTGTGCTTTTCTGTGCCACCACAAAACATCCGCCATCCGAATGTTGCCGCATTTGCGGGGTTTGATGGCCGCCTAAAACCAGCTTCAAAATACTCCGATTCGCGGACGGAATTCTCGGCCACAAAAGGTGCATTTCGGTGTACAACGAATGTGTAGTCCCAGCCCTTTTGGCACGTTCGACGATAGCGTGTCCTGAGCGAAGCGTTCCTCTCAAAAAGCTTAGGAGTCATTTGAGCAGTCGCTTGAAGAAGGTTGTCGTCGGCCTCGATCGTCAGAAAAACGTGTTCTTTCTGAGTAGTCGTCAGTCGATCGTCGCCAATGGTGAGTGTTACCTGTCCCTGACACGAGCGACAAAAGTCGGTTGTTTTGAGGTTGGGATTCGCAGCAATTCCGGATTTGAATCCGTCAGGCAACTGTGAAGCGCGGGAAGCCGTTTCGAAGCAATGTGAGACCGTGCAAGAGCTCGGAAATTGCGCGAGAC
>JBDNFN010000377.1:0-9860 GCA_041689795.1 Fuerstiella sp.
CCACCAAGACCGGCCCACGCTACACCAAAATCGCCATTTGCGCGCCGCAAGTCACCCCGCACTCTGAATCTTCACCGAAAAACCGACTCCAAACCACAGCCGTTTTCAGCTCAACAACCATTTCCCGACGCGCACGAGCTAGGCGGCACAGGCGTCCAGAGTCTTCTTCGAACTTTCCAAAAAACGCGTCTCAGGAATTACGCTCGTCAATAAGTGGAGAAAACAAATCAGCACCGTCCTCTAATCGATGTCGATTGAAAATCGCACA
Organism: Fuerstiella sp.; assembly: GCA_041689795.1. Lineage (GTDB taxonomy): Bacteria > Planctomycetota > Planctomycetia > Planctomycetales > Planctomycetaceae > Fuerstiella. The sequence continues at coordinate 269 of JBDNFN010000377.1, forward strand.
AATCCCGAAAGATGAAGTAATGAACACTTGAACAACCAGCCATCAACCAACGCCGTTTGGCTTCGCCACGTTGCTTGCTTTGTTGCTGATTATCGTCTTACCAGTGACGGTGTTCGGAAAGACTGATTCTTCGCACTGTTAGCGAACGTTCGCGTCTTTGACAGCGTGAATAAAACAAGGCTCGAAAACGCCAACGTGCTTGTCGAAGGTAATTTTAACAAAGCCGTTTCAATTGATGTATTCGATGTTGATGTTGCTGCAGTGATCAATGGCCAGAGTTGTAAGTTTCATGCAGGCGGACTCGGCGGCGACGACGCGTTAACGCAATTCTCAGTGAATATCCCTTGGCGATTCACGTCGGCGACTGGAAACTGGTCGGCGATGATACACTGATATTTTTCCAGCGCCGGATGTCCATAGAAACACAGATCCCCACTGATTTAGTAGCACGTCGAACGTCAGAAGTCTTCCCACGGCGGAACCGTCAACTATTGAATGCATCATGAACAAACGACATCGAACTATCTTCGCCACAATTGTGTTGCTGCTGTTCGCGAGGCCATCGCTGCTATTTGCAAAACAGCAGCCGAATATCGTCTTCATCTTTGCTGACGATTTGGGCTATGGCGATCTTGGCTGCTACGGCGCGACCAAAGTGAAGACGCCCAACATTGATCAGCTTGCCACTGGAGGTCGGCGATTCACGGACGCACACTCCGCTTCCGCCGTTTGCACGCCTTCGCGTTACGCACTGCTGACCGGCGAGTATCCTCACCGAAAGAACCTCAGCAAACCGGTGTTTCTGAAGACCGGTCTGGTGATTGACACGCAGCAACAAACGATCGCCAGCGTAATGAAGGAAGCGGGCGATGCGACGGCCTGCATCGGAAAGTGGCATCTTGGTTTCGGACAACAAGCACCGTATTGGAACGGTGAACTCAAGCCCGGACCTCTGGAACTTGGCTTCGACTACGACTTCGGTGTTCCGGTCGTCAACAGTCACCCGCCGTTTGTTTATGTCGAAAATCACTAGGTGGTGGGACTCGTTCCCGACGATCACGGGGCTTTGCTGAAGTTTGAGTTAAGACTGATTGAGGGCACCTACCACGAAAGGGCGCTACTCAGGAATAGAAATAGTGAATGGCAGATTGCCGCAACCACAGTCAGACTCGGAAGTCAGAGAACTGGAGGCAAGGGCTGGTAGTTGTCACGGATATGTGCATTTACCATGGGCGGTCTCCAATCACACACCTGTCGTCTCTCCGAGACTTTCTCTTTGATCATGTTCAGTAACCTCCGACTGAAGTCCGAGCCTATCACGTGCCGTTGCTCTGCCACTGTCTGGCAGTATGTGTTCAGGTAAGGTATGGATTCGGTCCAACTTGTTCAGTACCATGCTAACTCTCTCAAATAGCACGGTCGCTCGATCAATCTTGAACGATTCACGCCCCGCAATCACATCTGCTTAACTCACTACGGTGCTCGCCTTGTTGCGAAATACTTCATTCTTCGTTTTCGGGTTTCTGTTTGCCTGTCTGGTGACATCCAGCGCGGTGATTCATGCGCAGGACGCGCCCGTGACGCTGTTGTCTCAGAACAAGCTGGCTCCGTTTTTGCAGAAGTACTGTGTCGACTGTCATGGGGCGGATGAGCAGAACGGGCAGGTGCGGCTTGATCGTCCCAACTGGCAGATCAACAGCAACAATACGGCTCAGCGCTGGCAGGATGTTTTGGATCAGCTGAATGGTGGCGATATGCCGCCTGAGGATTCGCCACAGCCGACAACTGAAGAGCTGGCGAGCGTATTGGACGCGTTAACGGGATCGCTACTGCATGCTCGTCAGCGGCTGACCGATCATAGTGGCGAAATCAAAATGCGGCGTCTGAACCGGCGTGAATATTCGGCCACGATTCGTGATCTGTTCGGGTTTGATGTTGCTTACAACGACATACCAGAAGACGGCGAGATCGCAACCTTCGACACCGTGGGTGCCGAACAGTTCTTTTCTTCGGCTCACTTTGAAAAGTATCTCGATCTGGGAAAACGGATTGCTCTGGAATCATTCCGCTTCAACTACAGCCCTCGTCGAAAAGTCACGATCGAACGCACGGAACCAGAAGACCGCGTCACGCAGAAGATGCGAGATAACCTGGCGGATCTCGATCGCAAAATGGAATTAAAGAACGCAGGAGCAGACTGGAAACAGATGGGCTTCAAAGATGAAGGCGAAGCGGAAATCATCTTCCGGCAATGGGACTCCCGCGCTGAATTGCCTCGCAAATATCTGAAATATCCACTGGTCGACAGTGGCGTTTACATTTCGGACGTCGCCAAATGGGTGAGTGCTTCGCGGCACATCGATCCTCGCGGTGAACATATTTTCCGCATCCACGGTGGCGTGGTCGGGAACCCGGACGAGATTCGCACGATTGTTCGATTTTGGGATGGGCACAGCATTCGTGGCACGTTGAAACTGGCGGGGACGCCACAAAATCCTCAGTCCGTCGAGTTCCGTACTCGCCGGTCGCTGGAACAAACTCACCTTTCATTAAACGTGCGAGAGAACGTTCCCGAAAACACGATCAACACAATGCGCGGCTATCTGAATAAGCTGCAGGGACAGGACGCCCAAACCAATCCGCGCGCCGCGATTTGGATTGACTGGCTTGAAATCGAAGGACCGTTTTACCCCAACGAACGACCGAAGCTGGAAGAGATTCTGTTTCCCAACAAGCCGACCGGAAGCGGCAGTCCGTTCATCTGGGACGATTCGAAAGTTCGCGAGCTGATTGAAAAATTCACGTACGAAGCGTTTCGACGGCGGCAGCCAGATACGAATTTCATTGACGGACTTCACGAACGGTTTCAGAAGAACCGAGACGCAGGAATCAACCACCGTGATGCCATGATTGAAGTGATAGGCATCATTCTTTCTTCCCCCGGCTTTCTGTTTATTCAGGAAGACAGTCCGGCCGAAACACAACAGCGACGACTGCTCAGCAATCGCGAATTGGCGATTCGATTGTCCTACTTTCTGTGGAGCTGCCCGCCGGACGAAGAACTTTACTGCGCCAACCTTTCGGATCCGAATACGTATGCATCACAGGTCGACCGCATGCTTGCCGATCCGAAAGCCAGTGAATTCCGCGACGGCTTTGTCAGCCAATGGGCGGAATTGAAACGCTACGACGCGATCACGGTCGACAATCTGAAGCACATTCGATTTAACGAAGGTGTTCAACAGGATGCCAAGCGGGAAGTGCGTGAATTTTTCGGCACTCTGATCGGCGAAAACCTGCCCGCGCGAAACCTGATCGATTCGGACTTTGTTGTCATCAACAACGCTTTGGCGGCACACTACGGCATTGCGTTGCCGAACCCGAAGACCACTGAATTCCAAAAGGTCATGCTGCCAGCCGACTCACCGCGCGGTGGCCTGATGACGCAGGCTGCGTTTCTGGTGGCCGGCTCCAATGGCGACCGTTCGTCGCCCGTGATTCGCGGAGCCATGGTGATGGCAAAGCTGCTGCACGCCCCACCGGCTCCACCTCCGCCAAACGTGCCGGAACTGGGGGCTGCGTCGAAAACACCGAAGACGAATCGTGAGATGGTCAAGCTGCACCAGCAGCAAGCCGTCTGCAGTTCGTGCCACCGAAAGATGGATGTGATCGGTTTCGGCCTTGAGAATTTCGACATGATCGGTCGCTGGCGTGATTCAGAAAAAGTCGGAAACAAGCAGGTGCCGATTGATCCCGGCGGCACGCTTCCCGATGGAGCCGAATTTGCCAACGTGCGAGAACTCAAAGCCGTCTTATTAAAGAACGAACAACATCTGGCCCGTGAACTTGTCGAATCGATGCTGGCGTACGCACTCGGGCGAACGATAGAGTTTTCAGATTCCGATGATGTCGCGGACCTACTTAGAACGCTGGAACAGGACGACTATCGCGTGGGGTCGATGATTCGTGAGATTGCCCTGAGTTCTTTGTTTCGAAGCAAGTAAAGATGATGGGAAACGTTACGCAGGGTCTCAGCGTTTTTGCCTGGTCGCCTTTCGCTCCGCTAAAGGCGACCCAAATGCAATCTGATGTCCACGGACTTAGAGTTTCACCGCCTAATAAGACAAACAACATGAACCAATTCATCACCAACTCGAAAACCCGACGTTCGTTTCTGCGAGCAGGCAGCACGGTGCTGGCGGTTCCTTTTCTGGAAACCTTTGCGGCGGCTGGGTCCACGGTTGCGGCACCTCCCAGGCGAGTCGTCTTTCTCGGCGGTGGATTCGGTTTTACCAAAGACACGTTCTATCCAACCAAGGCGGGAAAGTTTTCTGACATCGGATTGACCGAAGGTCTGGCGCCGCTGCGGCGGCATCAGGACGACATCACGATGGTCGCCAACCTGACCAACCTGGGCGCCAGTGATCCTCACGGCGGCAGCGTGTCTTACCTGACCGGGGCAAATGTTGAGGGAACGCCCGGCAAACGTTTTCACAATTCGATTTCCTGCGACCAGGTGATCGCCAGACAACTTGGCCAGGAGACACGCTTCTCGTCGCTGACCTTGTCCGCGAATGAAGTCGATGGGGGTCAGAATTCGGGCCACGGCAAGGGGCTTTCCCTGGCATGGGATGATTCCGGCAACCCGATCCCGGGCATCGTAAAGCCGATCAATCTGTTCTACACTCTGTTTGCTAACCCCAACGATTCCCGCGAAGAACTCGACGCACGACTGAAAAAGAAACAGAGCATCCTGGACCTCGTTCGTCTGGACGGCGGCGGAATGAAACGCAATTTGAGTAAAAGTGATCGCGAAAAACTCGATGAATACTTCACCGGAGTCCGGCAGGTTGAACAGGGACTGGAACGGCAGGCAAAGTGGGCTGACATTCCTAAACCCGATGCCAAATTTGCGGCACCGAACGAGGGACTGACCGGTGAAGAGGCGATTCATCTGACATACGACATGATCATCATCGCATTGCAGACCGATGCAACGCGAGTGGTGACGTATCGCCAGCCTGTTTGTAATTTGCTGGCCGGCATAGGAGTCAAGCTCAAGGCGCATTCGCTAAGTCACTACGGATTCTCAGAACCACGTATCCTGGCTTCGCGCGAACGCGACAGGAAATGCAGCGAACTGTTTGGCCACTTTCTGGACCGTCTTAAAGAGGCTAAAGATTCGGATGGCAGTCGCCTGTATGACAATTGCATCGTCAGCTACGGCACGAATCTGCGTTCGGGACACGAACTGAAGAACGTTCCAGCCATCGTCGCGGGCGGTGCAGCCAAACTGCGTCGCGGCGAACACATCATTCTGCCCCAAGAAGACACTCCGCTGGCAAATTACTGGCTGACGCTGATGCAACAAGCCGGAGTCCCACTGGATACTTTCAGCCACAGTACTGGCATCGTCCCGGAACTGTTGGCGTAGCGGAACGCGGTTGAATCGAAAGGGACCGGTGAATCAAAGCGGGCTGCGTTAGGCTATGGTCGCTGCTTTGTTAGGCGGCAGAAAGATGCTACAGCTACTGGTTTTAGGACCGCTTCGAGTCGCAGATAATGCGTTGCAGAAATATTCCGCGATTCGCGAAATCCGCTACCGTGGTGGCAGACGTCGTTCCGCCGTGACGATGTAACGGCACCGTCTGCGGTCGCTGCTTTAGGGCTGCATTCGAACCAACACGCAGGAGGTATCATCATGAACCGTGAGTCGTGGCTAGAGGGCGATGTGGATGGGCGTGAGGAATAGCAGCAGGAACTTTCTGCTGACGAGGACTTTTTTGTGAGGCTGCGGGGCAGTTGCAGATGAAGCGTCTGCTGAGTTCTCAGGCTGTGGGTGAGCAGCAGTTCATTCGCGAACTGCTGCTAAACATTCAACCTATTAATAGACTCCCGAAGAGTCATGGAACGAACGGGCCGAAGTGTCGATATCGCGTGGGGAAAGTTTCGAATCAGGACCTGAGTCGTACCTAAAAAACGCTTCAATGCCAGAGTAACTCAGGTTCGTCTGACGCCCGCTCACAGGGCCAATTCGGCCGTCACTTGACCCATTTTCGCATCAGGCAATGCCTCATATCCACGAACCAAACGCAACCGATCCCTCGTCGGCTTCTCAGAGGCCGATTCTGTTCGATTTTGGTCTGAAATGTCATTCCACCTGTACAGTTCGAACAACGTTGGGACGCGAACAAAGACAGTTTCAAATGGGCGCTTGTGAGCCGCCAAAGGACTGAGTGCGTTTCCGATAGGTGGACGGTGCCACGTTCATAATACGATGAAAGCTACGGCTGAAATGGGCGTGGTCGTAAAAGCCGCATGCCCGGTCAATTGTTGTAATACTCCGATGTGTTTCTCGAAGTATTGTGGCGGCGTGTTCGATGCGGACTCTAATCAGATACTGTCGCGGCGAAGAGCCGAAAGCGGCGTTCAAAGCGGCTTACAGAAAGGCCAGCCATCGCGGACAGTTCTTCCGTAACAACTTCCCCAGCAAAGTTTCAGTGCAGGTAATTGATAACATCCGTCATCGCACTGGCCGTGCCTGACTGTATTCGTTCAATCTGAAGCGAAAAACCGCCAATGCCAATGACCTGTCCCCGTCGATCCTGCAGCGGAATTTTGCTCGTAGCAACTAATCGCGGTGATCCCTCGTCCCCAGGCGCACTTTCAATTCGGTTAAATATAGGTTCTCTTGTACTCATCACCTGTTCGTCGTCTTGGCGGTAGACATCGGCTCGTGTGCTGGGAAAGAAATCCTGGTCCGTCTTCCCAATTGCCTCGTCCTCCGAAACGATGCCGCAGTATTCGCACCCGCTTCGATTAAGCGACACGAAGCGCCCCTTTCGATCTTTCACAAAGAACGAAACATCGGGCAGCAGGTCGAACAGAGCCAGCACTTGTTGCCCCGGGGCTAAACGTTCGAAGAATTTTTTTCGGAGTGGTGGTACTTTTTATGCTGCAAATTTACACAAGATTAATTGCCACGTGCAAGGCGCGGGAGACGCCATCGAGCATAATTGATCTGTGAACGCTATTCTGTGAGCGGTATCAATAATACTGCAAAGCCTTCGACGACGCTTGCATGTCGTGACGTCCGCCAACCTGCCAAACCTGACTGACTCAATGTGCGACTTATTCTCACACCCTGCATTCCCGTACGATTTACGCGCCGCGCTGATGATAATGACGTTGCTCGTCAGTGGATCGGTTAGTGGATCGGTTAGTGGATCGATCCGTGCTGAGGAACCGCTGCAATACAATCAGCATATTCGTCCAATTCTGGCCCAAAACTGTTTTGTCTGTCATGGATTGGATGCGGGTTCTCGCAAAGCTGATCTGCGGCTTGATGATCGTTCGATCGCCATCGAAATGAGTGCGATCGAACCTGCCAAGCCCGACCAGAGCGAGTTGATTGCCCGTGTCGAGTCGCATGACCCGGACATGGTCATGCCGCCACCTGATTCCGGACACAAGCTGAGCACTGAGGAAATCAAGCTGCTGCGCGAATGGATCACGCAGGGAGCCCGGTACGAAAAGCACTGGTCATTCACACCACCTGCCAAAGTCGAACCACCTCAAACACAAGCGGTCTGGTCTTCTGATCCGATCGATCGCTTTGTTCTGAAAAGGCTCGAAGCAGTGGGGCTCAGGCCAAGTCAGAAGGCAGAGCAACTGCAATTGTTCCGTCGTCTTTCACTGGACCTTACTGGTCTGCCGCCATCGGTTGAAGAAGCTGATACCTTTCTTGCGGATCAATCACCTCAAGCCTATGAAACTGTCGTTGATCGACTTCTTAAATCTGACTCTTATGGAGAACACTGGGCGAGGATGTGGCTTGATCTGGCTCGGTACGCAGATACCAAGGGCTACGAGAAAGATCGTCCGCGCACGATTTGGCGTTACCGCGATTGGGTGATTGACGCGTTGAACCACGATTTGCCTTACGACCAGTTTACGATCGAACAGCTCGCTGGCGATCTGCTGCCGGAACCAACGAACGATCAGATTTTGGCCTCCGCCTTCCATCGCAACACCATGGAAAACGAAGAAGGCGGAACCGACGACGAAGAGTTCCGCGTGGCGGCGATCAAGGATCGAGTGGATACCACGATTCAGATCTGGATGGGTCTGACGATGGGTTGTGCAAAATGTCACACACACAAATACGATCCGATCAGCCAGCAGGATTACTATGAGTTGTATGCTTTCTTCAATCAGACCGAAGACGCAGATCGTGAACAACCGACGCTGCCGACGCCAACCCTGCAGCAACGCAAGCAGATTGAGCCGCTCGAAATCGAACTAAAATCGCTTGAGCAAAAGTTGAATCATGAGTCTGAAGGTTACATACATGCGTGGACAGAATGGCAGGCGCAGTTCAGGGATCGACCGCTTTGGTCACCTTTGCTTAAGTCCGAATTCGAATCAAACCAAAACGTAACGCTGAACCAGGACGAACATGGAACGTTTGTTGTTGCAGATGAATTGCCGGAAAAAGACACCTGGAAGCTGACCCTTCAACTTCCCGGTGACCGGACTTTGACTGCTATCCGAATTGAAACTCAACCCAAACCACCCGGCGGAAAATGGGAGGACAAGAATGTCGCGCTGCGGGAATTGACAGTCGAGTTAATCGAGCCAGGGAAAGAGCCAGTCAAACTGCAGCTAGTCCAACCACGAGCTGATTTTTCACAGTCCAGTTGGGAAGTCGCGCGAGCCATCGATGGCGACACGAATGCCGGGTGGGCCTTTTCGCCCAAAGCGTCCGAGCCACATTGTGCGGTTTTCGACTTCGCCAAACCCATCGAACTAAGTGCAGGTCGCACGTTGCGTGTGACGCTTGAGCAGGAATATGGCCACGGATTGTTGCTGAAGACCTTTCGCATTTCCGGCAGCTCGTACCCTGTCCAGTGGCTATCGGCCGAGCTTGATCCGGTTGCGGGTTTGAAGAATATGTTTCGCCGACAGGTATATTCCGAAACAATAGGTCTTTACTCGCAGGTCGACGCGAAACGCAGCGCTTTGGACGTTCTTAGACGTGATGTGGCTTCGACACCAATCATGCGGGAACTGGCACCAGCAAAGCGCCGAGAAACGCGAATCCACGCACGCGGTAATTTTTTGGATCAGGGCGAGGTGGTGATCGGCAGCGTACCGAACGCTTTCGGTAATCTCGCTGACGGTTCACCGAACAATAGACTTGGTGTGGCGCATTGGTTGATGCATGCCGAAAATCCGCTCACAGCGCGGGTTGCCGTGAATCGCATTTGGGCTCAATTGTTTGGCATCGGTTTCGTTGAAACGGAAGAGGATTTTGGTACGCAGGGCACGTTACCTTCTCACCCCGAATTGCTGGATTGGCTGGCCGTCGATTTTCGAGAAAATGGCTGGTCGCTCAAGAAGTTGCTCAAAACCATCGTGCTGTCCAGTACTTACCGGCAGAGTTCAGTGATCACGGAAAAGCATCTCCAGATCGATCCTCGCAATCAGTTGCTGTCGCGCGGCCCACGATTCCGCCTGTCGGCGGAAACCGTTCGGGATCAGGCACTGGCTGCATCTGGCTTGCTGACGCGACAGATCGGTGGACCGTCGG
>JBDNFN010000378.1:0-3758 GCA_041689795.1 Fuerstiella sp.
AAAACCGACAGAGATGACACCCTCGTCAGTTCCGCTCCAGACCCTCGATCCCTCAAAAAATCCGCTTCAAGACGGACTCGCTACCACTACGCGCTGAACTCAGGTTACACTCGTTTTGATACACCCACATGGCAGCTTTTGTCACTGGAATTGAACATGGAAGAACGCCTTGTGATCGCAACATTCCAGCACGCCGTTCGAAACCGGCAACCGGCCACCGGATTGATTCACCACACAGATCGAGGCGGACAGTACGCCGGCAAAGAGTATCGAAAGCTGCTCACGCGAGCTCAAATGTCCCAAAGCATGAGCTGTGCCGGCGACTGCTATGACAACGCAGTCATGGAGTCCTGCTTCGGCACTCTCAAAACCGAACACGAAATGAAAACCTATCCCTCGATTCAACAAGCCAGCACCGAAATCACAGATTACATCAACTACTACAACGCACTCAGACGACACTCTGCAATAGACTATCAATCACCAACAAGCTTCGAAGCCACATCCCGACACTAAGGCTTCGCGCGCCCATGAAGTCCGCGCCACCCCAGAACATCGGAATGGAGGGCTTGAAACGATTCAACTGGAGAATCCCGTGCCGCGAACTTGTCGTACCTAAGACTTGTCTGGAGAAAATGTTTCGCGAGGATCCGCCACACACAACAGCGAAAGCGTGTCGACGAATTGAAGAAGCTACCGGCGTCAAACACGAGTTGACACAGGTTCGCAGGTTGCTAAAAAAAGTCTCGGTCTGAAGTGGCGTTTTACGGCGGCGATCCCGCTGCTTCCGAAGAGGTCGATCGAGAAACACGCTTCAACTCAGGTGGAATTTCCTAACAAAACACGGGAACCTCTGTTGGCTTAGGCTTGATCCGACGAAGGACATGTCTTCGTTGTCGATTCCAGATCTTCCAGACATCGTCCGCCACTGAGCGGATTGTAAGCAATATTGAACACATGATCGGATTCGAAATCCGGGAAGATTGGGTCTTCAGCAATTGCAGCCACGGATCGATCGCACGAACCAGTCCGCATTGATGCGGCAGCGGATGAATGAGGCCGAGTCCGCCATAGCATGTGGCTTGTGTTCGATCAGCAAGTTCAAACCGCACGGTTCGCACGGTAAACACGGCGCCGAGTTATCTCGCTCCTTATGTTCGTTCCTTTTAGCGATGCGGCCCTTGCTATCGGCGAGCGTTTTAGTGGAATCCATATTGATGTGGACGTTCTCTGGTTTGACACTTCCCTGTCTTCGACTTGCTTACTCGAAATTCCTTTTGCATGTCCGTGGTTATGGCTTATAGTCGTTCGATGACAGCGGATTTCAAAAAGACTTTCTCTTTTTCTCTTTTCCTCTTGCGCTTTTGCTGTCGGGGGTCGCGTGATTGAGATATGTTGCTGGGTTGTTGCACTTTCCGATGAACACAATGGTTATCATCTAGAGCACCGCTGGACAAATTGTTGAATATATTGGACATTGGCCTTCCGGGGCGTCGCCGGGTCGGAGAACGTCGCGTGGGGGCGGCTGTAGCTTGGTGGTTTGCTGATTCACCGCAGATCGACATCGTTGAGAATCCGACGTTGCGTTCCAGCGTGACAGTCAAAGTGCGAACAACGGCCGGCGCTAGCCCCTCGGCTTTCGGGTTGAGCAACGATGACGCTGGCGATGGGGTGCTGTTAATCACCGATGTCTCTGTTTCAGCGTTTGTAGAGCGGTCATTCCACGCGTTACTGTTTGCCGAGGCGGCCGTGAACGACTACGAATTGCTGTTGGACAGTTTGGTGGAATCGGAAGTTCTTTCCGGTGTTGAAAGCAACTTGCAGCAGCGGCTGGATGGTGACGATAACGGCACGCGGCAGATCACCGACGCACCGCGTCTGAATCACAACGCTAAAGCCGCAGACATCATCTCACGCGGTTTCAGCGGCCGTTTGCAACCCGGCAAAGCACAGTTGGATGGCAGGAACGACTGCAATCGAGATACGTTGCTTACCAGCGGCGAAACTAACGCTGTGACCAGCGGCGCAGCTACTCGCTGTCCTGGCCAGCACCACCACCGCACCACCACCGCACCACCACCCTCGATGGGCCTTGCCGGCACATACTATGAGACGGCACCGGTAGACGCGGCCATCACATCTTCATCCGAGGCCGTTTGCGCTGCGACGGCGACAGCATTCCTAGCGGGGTGCGATCGATTCCTGGTCGGGCAAGGTACGCATTTTTAAACCCGTGCATGTAAGAGCATCTGTTTTCAATAATAATTAAGGTACACGTTGATGACTTGGTTCCTACGTAAGCAGAGCTCAAATAACAAGAAAACCGCCTGCTCACCTAGTCGAGCAAACAGGATTCGAACGAAGACACTGCATTTTCAGCAACGATTCATAGCTCGACGCGAGCGTGCAGCGAGGACCCTTGAGTGTCGCAAAAATGCCTTTAAGCATGCTGGAATAGCATTTCGTCTGTGGTGGCTCTCGTTGCTGGGAGTCGTGTCGAAATGGCTGGAACCAATTCGTGGCCAAGCCAACTTGCGGCGGCGTTCAGGCGGGAAGCCATCTTTCAGTCACAATATGCGAGGTTCGGCAGCGTATCTAAATGTGACCGGTGGCACAGAAAGCCTGGAAGATCGCGTCCTGTTGGCTGCGAATCTTACGTATCCCGACAGTAGTCTGAACGAGGAACTGACACTTTCGTTTGACGCTGGTCAGTATCGCTTGCTGAACAGCGTCGGCGCGGTGGTCTCGTCGGCAGCGGCGAGCGGTGCGTCCAGCGGTGGGATCGTCATCCAGGGTACAACAACCGCCGATGCGTTGCGGCTCGACGTGGCCTCACTCTCATCAGCAGGGTCGACCGCCACGATCACGTTCGTGGGTGATGGCGATGACACTGTTGCGGTCACTGCTGACACCGACTTCAGCCTGAGCGAGTCAACACTCATCGTCGGCAGTACTGCCTATAGCCTGAGCGGCTTCGAGCAGCTTGATCTCACCGGTGGTGCCTCAGCCAACGTCTTCAGGTTTGGCGACGTCACCATTGCCGCGGTCACGGTCGATGGCGACGGCGGCTCCGACACGATCCTCAGTAGCAAGTTCAACACGCAATGGAGCATCGGTCTTGGCGAGACGCTTGCCGACGCCGGTTCGCTCGACGAGACGATCGTCTTCAGTGCCATCGAAAACCTGACCGGCGGCTCGGGCATTGACAGCTTCACGTTCATCGATGGCGGGTCCGTCAGCGGCATGATCGATGGGGGAGGCGGCGAGAACGCGCTCAATTATGACGCCTACACGTCGGCCATCGCAGTCGATTTGAACCTGCACACAGCCACGGGTACGGGCGGAGCGATCAACATCGCCAATGTGACCGGAGGATCGGGTGTCGACTCGCTGTATGGTCCGGCAGCGGATGCCGTCTGGCGGGTCACAGCGAAGAACGAAGGGACGATCGATTTCGAGGCCAACGACGACGTCGTCCGGTTCTCTGGCATCGAGAATCTGTTCGGCGCCGACGCCACCCACGACAATTTTATCATCAACTCCGACGGGAGCCTGGATGGTAGGCTGCACGGCGGTGCAGGAGGCATCGACGGCTTCGTGGTTCAGGAAAACAGCGACGACGCAGCCTTCATTCTGATGAATGTTGCCAGTCAGGCAGCGGGGTCATTCACGGCCTTCGGCAGGACAATCGCTTTCGCTGGGATTGAGCCCCTTGTCGGCGGCACCGTCACGGATCGCATCATCGCTGGAAGCAGCCT
>JBDNFN010000379.1:0-8645 GCA_041689795.1 Fuerstiella sp.
ACACTCACATAAAATAACGTATTCCCTGAGCGCACCCCTTGGGGCAGGCGATTCCGCTGGACGGTGCGTTGTCGTATTTTTTTGGCTACACTTCGAAGATTGATAATTCACTCATCTGTCGGTGGAAGGCGTTGAGATGCCGTTAGTTTTATGGAGTCATAGGCCGTTTCGGTGGCTGCTTGGCCTTTGTTTTGTTTTCAGCACTGGGGTGCCAACTGCAGGGGCTCAGGCTGTGCAGTTCGAGAAAAAAACACTGACTGATCGATACTATTGTGATGGAATTGTCTGCGGCGACATAAATTCGGATGGCCATCTGGATATCGTTGCGGGGCCGTTTTGGTACGAGGGACCTGATTTCGCTGTGTCTCATGAAATTTATGAAGCTGTCCCGCTGGTGCCGGAAGAAAGTCCCAGTAACAGCATGTTTAGCTTCATTAGCGACTTCAACCACGATGGATGTCCGGACGTGTTGGTGCTTGGCCGAGTTCATAAGCATACGGCCCAATGGTACGAAAATCCCGGTAACACGACTGATCTTTGGGTAAGCCATTTTGTCTTTGAACGAGTCCGCGGCGAATCGCCGACACTTATCGACATTAACGGCGACGGCACGCCACAACTTGTGACTCACTGGGAAGGTCGTTGGGGCTATCTGCAACCAAACGCCAAATCCCCAACGGCACCGTGGGAGTTCACGGCGATCGGGCAGCAGGAAAACTGGTCCGAATTCTACCATGGCCAGGGAGTTGGTGATGTGAATTCCGACGGGCGTTTGGACCTGTTGATCAATGATGGCTGGTATCAACAGCCAGCGGAACCAACCGATGCCGGGTGGGAGTTTCATCGTCAACGTTTTTCTAAAGAACGCGGTGGAGCACAGATGTTCGCTTATGATGTCGATGCCGATGGTGACGCCGACGTAATTTCTGCTGTCAGCGCTCACGAATGGGGGCTTGCGTGGTACGAGCAGCGACCAGCCAATGCACCGGAAGCGTTTAACGAACATCTAATTATGAGCGACCGTGCTCGTGAAGTTGAATTCGGTGCAGCATTCACTCAGCCGCACGCGGTGGCTCATGCAGATGTTAACGGAGATGGTTTATTGGATATTGTCACGGGAAAGCGAATGTGGGCTCATGGTCCCACCGGCGACATTGAGCCCAATGCTGCACCGGTCGTCTATTGGTTCGAGCTTTCGCGGAGTGAAAACGGCAAGGTTCGTTACATCCCCCACATGGTGGACGACAAGTCAGGAGTTGGCGTGCAGATTACGGCGGCCGACGTCAATAATGACGGCAAAGTTGACATCCTGACCGCTTCTAAGCTTGGCTGCTTTCTGTTTATTAACTGCACTGCTGAGTAACAAGTCGACCGTCGCAACCGCTGTGTCAAATGACACTATTCGCTCGCCGCCGCATCTGCATCTGCTTTGTCAGTGTTGGCTCGCAGATGCTTCGCTAGAAAGTCTGCTCGCCGCTGGCTTCCATACGGGCGTTCGCATGCTCCGTGTCCGCTTCCGGGAACCAATAAATAGGTGAAATCTTTGCCGGCTTTTATCAGGCTTGCGACTGCCTGAGTTGTACTGGCTGGATCTACGTTTCGGTCAAGTTCACCAACAACCAGCATTAGCTGCCCCTGCAGCAAGTGAGCATTTTCAACGTTTGAATTTGTTGCGTAGTGAACGTCGACAGGCCAGCCCATCCACTGTTCGTTCCACCAGATCTTGTCCATACGATTGTCGTGGCAGCCACAGTCGGCGACGGCCGCTTTGTAAAATGTGCCGTGCCACAGCAAAGCGCCCATGGCGTTCTGGCCACCTGCCGAACCGCCATAAATTCCAACTCGTGAAATGTCCATAAACGGGTGCTGCGTTGCGGCCGCCTTGATCCACTCAATACGATCCGGAAATCCAGCGTCTTTGAGATTACGAAAACAGACGTCGTGAAACAATTTCGAACGCCATGCAGTGCCCATTCCGTCAATTTGCACCACTACGATTCCTCGATCAGCAATCTGGTGCTGATGGCGATAACTGGAGCGAAACGCTTTCGGCACGTGATGATCGTGAGGTCCGGCATAGATGTTCTCCACGATCGGATACTGCTTATTGGCGTCGAAATATCGTGGCAGATGTATGATGCCCCAGATATCCGTCTGTCCGTCACGACCCTTCGCGACAAATCGTATCGGCAGCGGTCCGCGAGCTGAAATCACTTCTGAAGCGTCTGCTGCCTCAAGCAACATTACCAGAGTACCGTCATCACTGCGACGTAGTTCCGTGACGGGTGCCATGTCGACCCTTGAATAAATATCTAAGAAAAACCTACGGTCAGGCGACATGGTGACAGCATGAGTTCCGTCACCAGCAGTCAATACCTTTAGGTCGCTTCCATCCAGATTGACTTTGCAGAAGTGCTCGTGATATGGATCCTGATCGCCTGCAATTCCAACCGCGTAGAACCAAATCACGCCTGCGTCTTTATCAAGTCGTTCTATTCGTCTGACGTTCCAGTTGCCGGAAGTGACGGCAGTCTTTAACGCTGCGCTTTCGACATCGTACAGGTAGATGTGATTCCATCCTGAACGTTCGCTGGCCCATAGCAGTTCGTTTCTTGGTAGCCATTCCAGAATGAATTTTCCTGCGGTCGAATAGTGGATAAATGTCTGGCTGTTTTCTGCAACGATTGCTCGCACGGTACCGTCTGCTGCCGACACTTCCAGCACTTTCAGTGACTGGTGGCCCCGTTCGTTATACAGCAGGTAAAAATACTGACTGTCGTCAGACCATTTTAGAAACTGCAACTTGAACGGATGTGGAAACAAACTACTTGAGATAGGGATCTCGGTGCCATCATCAGCAGCAAACAGCCGAGGTTGCGGAATTGGCAGTGGATCTCCGGGTTTCGCATAGGGATAGCTTTCCAGAAGCGGCTGTGTCTGCGATTTTGGAGATGAATCGATGTACGATACTCGTCGTTCGGTGACTTTCTTTGTCTGAAAAGCAACCAGTCGATTTGAGTCCGGCGACCAGCGAACATCCGGCTCTGTGACTGGCGGATCGGGCAATGCGTACTGCATTTCGACCAGACGTTCACGGGAAGCATCTTTGCGGAAAGTGTTGTCGGATGTTGCGTCGGTGGTCAGCTGCACATCCTGAAAATCCTCGCCGTCTGCGCTCTTTTGTTTCACTTTCATCCACAGGTTTTCGTCACGTACGAATGTCGTGCGGTCTCGATCCGCAGATGCTGCCTCGGATGACCGGCGGCCGGATGGTCGTTGCGGTCGCCGGATGTCCGGTTCAGGCTTTGCGTTTGCCGTTTCGATAGCACCAGAATCAATGATGACGTCGGCAGTGGTATCGGAAACTTCAAAGGCCGCCAGTGCGGTGCCTCCAGCATGTCGGACCAGCCAGACATGTCCGGAAAACGTGTGCTGTGCGACAGTCTGGCCGACTGCAAGTGTGTGATACGTTATTTGTTCGCTATCACGCCCCACCCAAACCAGTTCGATGGGTTTGAGCAGTTGATTCACAACTTTGAACTGCGTATCTCCACCACGATCAATTGATTTTCGGGGTGGCAGGAAAAATCGAGTTGTCGGTTGTTTTGAGTCGGCCGGTTCAGTGTTGGTGAGTTGATACGTGGAAAGATGGACATCCCACGATCCCCGTTTTCCGGTAATGGAAACGTGGCTCATGTCTTCTGCGAAGGTCAGTGAATCAATAGGCAATTGACCTGCGTCGATGTCCGCAGATGTTGCGTCAGACAGTGCTTTCGCCAAACGATCGTGATCGAACGCTGGTGTGCGAGTTCCCGCTTTGGCGTCGACAAGCACGAATTCACTGACTTCTGACGACACTTTGACGCGGTACCAGAATCGATCTCCGTTCGAGAACCAGTTCGGCTGAACCGAATTGCGGAAGACCTGTGGTTGCTGAGCAATGGAGATACTGGCTGCGGATAGCAGGTACAGAAGTGCTGAGACGACGTTAAGTCGCGTGTCGAAAGTGATCATGTTTAAACCGGTAGGACGAATCTTCAGTAGTCTGCCCAAACGACGCTTGAGCTGGAATTTGGTTTTGCGGTGTGCGAGCATATCGCGCTGCAACGCGTGTCTCAACCTGTCAACAATGTTTTTGAACCCCCGTATTGCATTGCCGTCGAATATTTTGGATCTTAAGCGGTCGATGATCAGACACAAATTTCCAAGGAAGCCGCAATTGCTGACACTAACATGGACAAATAGGCGGCATAAAGTGATCCTGTATCGCAATGAGCCATATTTACTAATGGCTGGGTAAGTTCGAGAGTCGTTCAATGGGAAATTTGGCCAGTGCGAATTCTGATTTACACAATGGCGTTCGCAACAGTGTGCTCGGCGATTTCGGTTGCAGACGAACCACTTTCCGTACAGAAATCGGCAGCGGCAATCGATCGTGTGTTTGCAGCCGCATGGGCGGCGGAAGGAGTGGTTCCATCTACTGTCGCCGTTGATTCCGAATATCTGCGTCGACTGCATCTGGATCTTGCCGGACGAATTCCTGCTGTCTCAGAATTGCGGGAATTTTTAGACAACACATCAACCGATAAACGATCAGCCGTGGTCGAACAACTGCTCGACAGCCCGGCCTTTGTACGTCATATCACCACGGTTTGGCGAAACGCTATGATTCCTCAAGCCAGTAGTCAGGCACAGTTTCGGAATCTGATACCGGGATTCGAAGCCTGGTTGTGGCAGCATATTTCTGAAGGCAGTCCGTACGATCAGATAGCTCGCGAAATCATCACCACGGAATTAAACGTGAACAACGGCACAGCGTTGGCCTCAACCACAAGTCCAGATGCTTTTTTCGTTGTTCGCGAACTTAAGCCGGAAAACCTGGCCGCCGGCACCGCGCGGGTATTTCTTGGTGTACGACTCGATTGTGCTCAATGCCACGATCATCCGTTTGATAAATGGAGCCAACAGCAATTCTGGAACATGGCGGCGTTCTATTCCGGGTTCAGCCGGCCGGAAACGGACGACGAAAATCCTGCCATGATGATGACCACGGCTGAGGATACCAGCAAACATTCCATTCAGATTACCGGCACTGGCGAAGTCGTTTCAGCTGTCTTTCTGAATGGACGGCAACCGGATTGGGACCAACAAACGGCCACGCCAAGAAAGGTTCTGGCCGATTGGATTGTGAGTGACGACAACCCGTATTTTGCTCGCATGGCAGTCAATCGTTTGTGGGCTCAGTTTTTCGGTCGCGGCATCGTTGACCCGGTTGACGATTTTTCAGAAAACAACCCGCCATCGCATCCGGATGCTTTGGATATTCTGGCGAGTCAATTCATTGCCAGTGGTTACGACATGAAGCATCTGATTCGCGTCATCACAGCTACTCGGGTCTATCAATTCAGCAGCCGCCAGACGGACACGTCACAGCAAAAAGCCTCACACTTCGCTCGTGCTGTTTTGCGAGGAATGACGCCGGAACAGTTGTTTGATAGTCTCGCAGAAGCGGTCGGGTTCTATCAGCCATTTAGAAGTGATAATCCGTTTGTGGTCGACATGAATTCCCCGCGTGCTCGTTTTCTGGAACTATTTCGTGACAACGCTGAATCAGCTTTGGATCGCGAGACGACAATTCTGCAGGCACTGGCAATGATGAACGGCGACTTTATTGCAAGCGCAACTAACATCGATGAAAGCCAGACTCTAAAGGCTGTTACGGAATTTCCTGCCATGAACAGCTCAGGCAAGTTGGAGACGCTGTTCATGGCGACTCTTACACGTCGACCAACACCGGAGGAACAACATCGCTTCGGTGAATATGTGAATACTGGCGGAGCAACTAACAATACGAAACAGGCGCTGGCTGACGTCTTCTGGGTATTACTGAACAGCAGCGAATTTATGTTGAATCATTAACAGCGTGTTGCCGCTGGAAATTCTGCTGATCAATAAGTTTGGTAACACCGGGGGCTGAGCATTATCGAATAGCTTCTTCGACACACAAAACACGACACGTAAACGAAACGTATTATGAATCACAGCTGCTCACGTCGTCAGTTTGCCAAGTACTCTGCTCTGGGGCTTTTAGGCGCGTCAGCGTCGGGTTGGCTGCCGGCCATCGCTGCTCATGCCATCGCTGCTCATGCCATCGCTGCTCATGCCACCGCTGCTCAGTCGTCTGGTGACGTATCATCGGTTGGCGAGCGAAAAAAGAAATGCATTCTGTTGTGGATGTCGGGTGGCCCCAGTCAAATGGAGACATTTGATCCCAAAGAAGGCCATGAAAACGGGGGTCCGACAAAGTCGATCGAAACCAGCGTGCCGGGTATTCGTGTCAGCGAAAACCTGCCTCAGGTGGCCAAAGTGATGCAGCACCTTGCTGTGGTACGATCGATGTCAACAAAAGAGGGTGACCATACGCGAGCGACCTATTTTATGCATACCGGATATCTGCCGCAGGGCCCGATTCGCTATCCGACGGTCGGTTCTTTTTTGGGAAGAGAATTAATCGATAGAACATGCGACTTGCCAGCATTTGTCAGCGTCAATCCTTTTCAGGCTTTCAGCCCGGCTGCCTACGGACCGGGTTTTCTGGGGCCAAGCTGGTCCCCATTAGTTGTGTCGTCGCAAATGCAGGGAACAGAAGAAAACGCAGACGTATCTTTTGAAGTGAGTAATCTGAAGACGTCGCAGAATGTTACAACGAAGCAGGCTGACGCTCGTCTGCAGCTTTTGAAATCGTTGGAACATGACTTCCTTTCCAGTCGCCCCGGTGATCCAGGCGCCAGCCATGTGCAGTCGTACCAGCAGGCCGTGCGAATGATGAAGTCTCAGGCCGTGGGAGCTTTCAACCTGGACGACGAAGACGAAATGCTTCGAGACGCCTATGGGCGGAATCCGTTTGGGCAGGGATGCCTGCTGGCTCGCAGGTTAGTCGAAAGCGGGGTGTCGTTCGTTGAAGTTAATTTAAGCGACGCGGACGGATCTGGTGGCGGAGCGGGTTGGGATACGCATCAGGAGAACTTTACTGCTGTCAGTGGTCTTT
This sequence comes from Fuerstiella sp., assembly GCA_041689795.1. Classification (GTDB taxonomy): domain Bacteria; phylum Planctomycetota; class Planctomycetia; order Planctomycetales; family Planctomycetaceae; genus Fuerstiella. The sequence goes on from JBDNFN010000379.1 coordinate 7,049, forward strand.
GCGGTATTTTGGATGCCGCCTACGCCACGTTGATCAGCGATCTTCATCAACGCGGCCTTCTGGATGATACACTCGTTGTCTGGATGGGCGAATTTGGCAGGACTCCGAAGATCAACGAAAATAATGGTCGCGATCACTGGCCCAAAAGCTGGAGTACCGTGCTTGCAGGAGCAGGTGTCAAGTCTGGCCAGGCATATGGGCAGACGTCTGAAGACGGCATGGAAATCGCCGAAAATCCAGTTACGGTACAGAACCTGATGGCTACCATCTGCGGGGCGCTGAAGCTGGACCACCACAAGACCAATCTCAGCAACATCGGTCGACCAATCCCACTGTCTGACCACGGATCAAGTCCGGTTGAAGGACTGATTGGCTGAATACCTTTTGGCTATGGTGGGCTGCGCGTTGGGTCTGGGACGTTCCAGCTGTCGTAGATCATTAAAGGGCCGACGATTGCTAGAGGCGGTCCTGAAACGGCAATTCTACAGGGCGCGGCGTTTGCAAGTGAATCCAGCCAATGCAAAAGTCACTCGCTTGCGCGGCGTGTTTGAATTGAGAAGTTGGCGGCAGCGGTTGTCGAATTGGTTTTCGGCCCGCTTCTAAAACGTTTGCCGCAGATAGCGAATCAACCGAGTGATAATTGACACGGGTTCTGTGTTGATTCGAATTCGGCCGACTGAATACAACGGTGGAACGCTGCCAGCGGTGGAATCAGGATCTGCCGTGACGAAGTATGTCGTAGCCGACGGAACAACGCCGGTGTCGCCTGGTTGGCCACTCATTAGTCCGGCCACAGCCAGCGGCATGGGGATAGTTTCGGCATGCAGCTGTCCGACGTCGTTGACGTGAACTTCTACTGTGCGGCCACCTGTTCGTGAAGAAAATTCAGCCGTCTGTCCTTTACGAACATACTCTATATCGTTTTCACCAACGCACGCCACGATTTGAAGCCGAGATCTATCACCGATGTAGCCCAGCAAAACACCTCGTTCAATCCATGCTCCCTGATTTGCCGAATCTGCAGCGGCTCCAGACCAGAGCTTTGGCAGATCCGTTCCAGTCTGTTCAGGAGTTTCGGGTGGTGGCAAAAAGACGCCATCGTGATTGCTGATAATTGTGAGGTTCTGAAATTCGTTTTCGAATTCATGCTGACGGTCAGTCGCAGCATTCAATGCTTTTTGCAGAGTTGGAATCAATTCCGAGTTGGCGGTCGCCGGATTACGCAGCATCGCATCCAATTGCAGTTGCAGTTCTTCTGTTCTGCCACTCAGTCGCTGCAGATTCTTCCGCAGACTAATGCTATCCAGAACGGCGATCACGTCTCCGCGTCGCAGGATCTGGCCGTATTCAGCCTGTGGGCGAATGCGTCCTGAAAGCTGTGAATAGACGGGCGATGAAAGCGGTTGCACAAACGCAGGTGCGACGATTGACTGCGGCAAAGGCCAAAGCAGGAAAATTGCAAGTACACTGGTGGAAACTAGACTTCTCCAGCCGACATTCGTGTGCTTTGCTTCGTTGCTGCTGACGGCTGCCAGCACAGACAGTGCAAATCGCATCGAGGGCAAAAATAGTCCGCCCAGAATCAACGACATTGACA
>JBDNFN010000380.1:0-25393 GCA_041689795.1 Fuerstiella sp.
GGGGGAGGGGGCGAAACAGAAGCCATGGTCAGAATCTGCGAAGACGTTGGCTTTGACCTCGTTCAGGGTTACGCCATGAGTCGCCCAGCCATCATGTCGCCCGGTGCGATACCAAATCTACACGATACGGCTGTTCGTGAAATATAGCCCGGCTCGTTCTTCAGACAGCACTCAATAGAGTGCAACAACCGGATTTGTTCGGGGGACAGCAGATCCATGTTGCCGCAAGGATCCGTTGAGCGTTCTGAAAGCTGCAAATATATTCGGCTGTCTCGTTGAAGAATTAGTCACCGGTTAGAGCAGGTTACGAAGCGGTGCGGTCGCTCGTAGCGACAGCCGTTGAGGCTTTCGGCCTTGTGCTGTGGTTTCACCAGCCGAAACTCGCCACCAGTTTCGCTGCGTCATTTCGTAAGACGCTCTATGTTAAGCGGCTTTGCTTTCTTCTCGGTATTTGGCGACTTTGTTTCTGAGCGTTCTGGCCGTGACGCCCAGAGCGGTGGCGGCAGCGGTCTTGTTTCCCTGGCAGTGATGAATTCTGGCCATGATCACATGGCGCTCGATTTCTTCCAGCGGTAGGGAATAAAACTGCCGGGGCATGATTAGCTGGTTTGTGTTTTCTTCCGGAAGTTCGCATTCAGTGATAATGCTGCTGGAACTCATCACGCACGCTCGCTGCAAAACGTTTCTTAGCTGCCTGACATTTCCCGGCCAATGGAACGCTCGCAGCTTTTCCATCACCGTTTTACTTACACTTAAAATCGGATTCGCTGAATCACGCGACAGAAGTCGCAGGAAATGAGCGACCAACGCCGGAATGTCGTTGCTGCGTTCACGCAACGGCGGAATTCTGATGGGCAGAACGTCCAGCCGATGAAATAGATCTTCGCGAAATCGGGCACCTTCAACTTCGCTGACGAGGTCTCGATTTGTGGCTGCAATTACACGAGCCTTGAATTCACACACATCGTTTCCGCCAACTCGGTAGAACTCATTCTGTTCCAGAACTCGGAGCAACTTTGACTGGATGGACAATGGCAGCTCACCAATTTCATCCAGAAACAATGTGCCATCTGCCGTAGATTCCAAATGTCCAAGCCGCTGCCGATCTGCGCTTGTGAAGGATCCCTGTTCGTGTCCAAACAATTCGCTTTCCGCCAGCAAGGTGGAAAACGCAGCGCAGTTCACAGGGCAATATCGCTGAGCATGTCTTGTGCTCTGGTCGTGAATGAATCGTGCCACCAGTTCTTTGCCGGTTCCACTTTCACCCGTTATCAGTACTGTCGCAGATGTCTTTGCATAACGCCGGGCTTTTTCAAGCACCTGTTGCATGCACTGTGACTGAAAGATGATTTCCATGAAATCTCCGTAAATTCTATAAAGTCACTACGCTGAACGAAATGACAGTCGTCTGCGTGTCGACCGACCCACCTGCTGGTCGCGTCAGCCCTGCGAAGTCCAGTGATTTCGCTTAGCCGGTTCTCATTGAGACTCGATATGCCGACTGCATTGAACTTCGTTGAGCTTCTGTATCGAGTGACGGCATCAGCCTCTGTTGCTGCCCGTGAACATGTTCCTTTGAACGATCGACTTCGGTAATAAAAGCTCTCAGGAGTTCTTCCTGTAGAGCAACCGTAGACTTCAGGCGATCACTTCGCGGTTCTCCCGTGCTGACAAGCGTGGTTCGCAGTTCTCCAATTGGCTGTCTCAGTCCATCAACCTGCTGCATAAGGTCGCGAACCCGCCCGGTGATTTCAGTGACCCTCAGTGTTGCGTGGCCACCGTTTGAGTTGATGCTGCGAACTAAACAAATCGCTTCGGTGTAAAATTCTCCCTGCTTGTTTAGCAGACTGATAAGTTCGCCTTCGATTCTACTTGAATGTACCTGCATCTTTGGCCTCCTGAACGGCGTTCAACACGTTAGCAACTTTATCCACTTCTGCCTGCAGCTCCAGACGATCGTTGATTCGATCCAGCCACCAGCGAGACAAACCAGCCAGCCAGCCAGCATTCGAATCGCCCGCTAACTGGCGATAGATCGACTGAGCCTCAGGTATTGCGTCCAAACGCCGCAGGCAGCATGCCTTTTGGTATGTCACCCAATATCGTTCTGAATCGACCAGATCCTTAGTGTCGAGTGCTTCGTACATCTGCAAAGCCATTGAAAATTCTTTGCTGGCAAAAAGACTGTCTGACAGTCTTAGTCTGTCGACCGGCGTATCAAGAACGGTGGTTGCTGATATCGGTTGCTCAACCGCGTCCTCGGCCTTTTCGGGATTAGTATTGGCAGGCTGCTGAATCAGCGAATCAATCATTCTGGAAATCTCAGGCATGCCGCCAGGTGACTTCTCTGCGAGTGGCGATTCCTCGGCTGACGGCGGCAAATCCAGAGATTCCTGTGGTTGTATCTCGGTCGCAGAGTCCGTTGTTTCCCCTGTTGTTTCCCCTGTCGAATCATCTGTTGAATCCCCTGTTGAATCATCAGGGGACTCGACCTCTGCTGCTTCGTCAGGTACCGTCAGCACAGGCTTCGCAGATTCATCCAGATCCGGACGTGGGCCGTCTATCTGAGGTAAAATTGGTAGTATTTCTTCTGCCTTTGGAACGCCACCCTCCGTTTGATGACTGTCCTTCATTCCACCGGAATTCACTTGTTGCGGCATGGTTCTGGCGGCTGGTGAAGAATCGTCCAGCGGTGCCGGAATAGGCGGCAGAAAGGGCGAAGTTTCTGACGGAAACAGGTTGTCACCTGTTGGCGAGGCCACCGGACCGCAGTCAGGTCCGATCTGCAAAATGGTTTGCAACCGCTTACTGATTTGTTGAAGACGTTGACATTTTTCCAGTTGCAGTTCTGCGCTCAAGGACGATGGAGTTGAACGCTCACAGGGCGGCTCGATCTGCTCGGCAGAGACGCGTTTAAGTGCATATTGTCCCAGAGATTGTTTCGCCACCGACTGTTGGCGCGGAGCAACGGGGTATGAGTGAGTGGAGCTGTGTGAGGAAGCATCGGTGGACCGCCATGAATTCGGTGGAAGCGGATCATGTGTTTGCAACTGTTGCGACAAACCTTCACTCATCAAAGCACACAGGCTGCCAGCAGTTAATGAAAACGCGGCAACCATTGGCAATGCTGAACGCAGCATTGTGGATGTTGATTTCGTCTTCATTCCGGACTCCCTGTCTTAGCTGACCCGGGATTCTGGTGACCGATTGTTTCGACCAACGGCTTTTCGTCCGTCGACGGGATCATACCAGCATAGCAGTACACAGCCGCTCTGGGATTGCCCTGTTTTTCATAGGCGATACCAAGAATTCGCAGCGCAGCTTTTTTCACAGAGTGACTACTGGCCTCCAGCGCCAGCTTCTCTGCAAGCAATCTGGTTGTTTCCGGATCGCCTCGCTTTTGAGCGACGATCGCCTTTTTTAAACTGATTTGATCACGCATTGATTGGTTTGACAGTTCCGGTGTGGCTTTCAAAATTTCTTCGGCCTGACTCAGGCTTCCATCTTCCAGATACATGTCGACCAGCCGCAGGATGCAGTGCGCCATCAGAAATTCGGACGGCTCGCTGTTTAGACAATCCAGATAAGCGCTGATCGCGTCCTGGTGCAAACCGATGTCTTCGTAGGCAGCTGCGATCAGCAGAAACCAATGGTCTCCCAGCAGCAGTGATGATCGCAGGTGTGACAGCGAACTAACTACAGCTTCTGCTTCCCGCGCCACACGATTCGGCGCTGCAGCCCGACGGAAGCGGCTATACGCAGATAAGAATGCAGCAGCATCCACATGTGGCTTTGATTGAAACTTGTCGCGGCGTTCCATCAGAATGCTATTTGTCGCCTGAGGGTTATCAGACAGCAGATAGGCACTCGCCAGCATCAAGGCGCAATCGACCTCACACCAGTGATCGCGACACTGTGACAAACCTCTTACAAGAGTGGACACCGCAGGTTTTGTATCCCCGGCTGCAAGCTGCAGTTCAGCCAGATTCACATAGGCGCAGATTCTCAGGTCGCGAGTTGTTTTGTTGTCATCGATGCATCTTAGAAAATGCTGACGAGCCTCAGTGATCTGTTGAAGCTTCAGACAGCTTTTTGCGAGGTTAAAAGATGCAACGCCCACAAGTTCAGCATGCGGATGTCGTTCCAGGTAGACTTGAAATGTATGAGCCGCGTCGGCGTAGAGTTTTTTCTGAAACAACATCACGCCCAGCGTCAGCTGACTGGCATCCGACTGTTGAGAATCCGGAGCGGACATGACAGCGGCGCGAAGCACTCGTTCGCCGACCGAATGGCTATAGGCAGTTGTCGCATCAACGCCAGCTTCGTCGATGGAGGTCAATTGAATTATTGTTCCGTTCTGCTGCCAGACCAGTCCGAATCTCAGGCACAGTCCGTCCAGAATCAGACTCAGACTGCGATCGGTGACAAACAGCATCTGGCCATGCTGACCAATGGCCAAAGCTGCGGCTTCAGAAATGTCAGGTTCAAACCCGCATTCTTTAAGTATCGCGTCCAGCAGACCACGCACGGCTACATTTTTCTGCTGCAGTTGCAGGTAGCAGCCATCCGGCGTGCCACCTGATTTCTGCAACAGCTTAAACAACGGCGGACCGCTGCTTGAATAGGTTTCGTTTTCTCGAGCATCCATCAACTGTAGCAACTCTTCGGGTTCCACCAACATTCCTGGAATCGCCAGTCCATCGCCACGCAGCAGGCGTTGGCGAGCCTGCAGCGAAGTCATGTCTGAAAACTCCGGAACGACAGAACGCCCGGCCAGGTGCAGTAGTTCGCCAACGATCCAGACGGGAAATGCAGACTCATCCAGAATTGCCAACGGAAGAATTTCTGTCCGCAACAGTTCTGTGTGCCCGGTCGCAGCAAGGCAGCGAGCTTCACCCATCCGTGAAGCACTGCTCCAGACGGACGACGTCAATCTGGTTGACAGCCGTTGATATTCAGTTAAGGCTCTGGAATAGTCACCAATTAATTCGGAACAAAGCGCGATTCGAAACATCACACCATCCAAAGCGCTTCCCGTAACTTCGGGCATCACTGCGTAGTAGCCTGCCTTCGCTCGTGGAAAGTATCCTGTGGCCATCCATTCATCAGCCATAGCAATCTGTCTGCCAATCGAATCATTCGCGCCGACTTCAGAAACAATTGCCGCGGCCATGGGCTGTTCGGACAGGTCGACATCATCCGATGATCCGCTGGATTGCTGAACAGCGTTACCTGCAACTGACTGAGTGATTTCACTCACGACTGAGTGTGGTTCTTTTACCTCGAGTGTTTCTGCAGCAGGGCGCCCTGTCAGCCACGTACCGATGCCGACACCAATCGCCAATGCGATAAGTATGGTAAATCCCGGTAGAAGCCTGCGAAAATTCAAGGGCGTTTCCTCTGCAAAGCGAACTCAGGACCCGCGATTGGTAACTCATACAACCGCTCTGTTCTGCGAACCTTACCTGTTCGCTACAACCTAATCGGCCAGGCGGCTTTAGGATGTGAGTCTAAAAAGTTTTAGCAAGACAAGGTAAAATGCCACGATGATAACGGCCAGTTGAGAGGATACGGCCTTTGCTGTTTACGCCATACGTAGTTTCCCTTAAGCGTTATTGAAGCCTTAACCAGCCATCAACGCAGCTTTCGGTATCTTCCGAAAGCAACAGAATATCGACCCAACGTATCGTGATCAGTGGCACACGTTACGAGATTTTCCTCAGACCGCAGTCCACAAAAGTTGCTCACAATCACGTTAAGGATTTCGTGATTTAAACAGCTGGGATGCAAAAGCGAACACTAGGCCTCTTAGTTGTTTAGACGGGCCTAACAAACAACCAACACACGAGAGGTCTGGAAATGGCTCTGACAATTGCGAACAATGTTACTTCTTTGAATGCTCAGCATAATCTATCGCGCGCATCATCAAGCGTATCCAAGTCTGTAGAGAGACTGTCCAGCGGTCTGAAAGTCAACCGCGGTGCAGACGGTCCTGCGGCACTCGTGATTTCTGAAAAGCAGCGCGCTCAAATTGCAGGTTTGCGAACGGCAATCGATAACTCAGAGAAAGCCGTATCACTGGTTCAGACTGCAGAAGGTGCTTTGAACGAAATCAACACACTGCTGACAAAGGTCAGAAGCCTGGCCATCGACTCCGCTAACTCCGGTGTTAACGATACCGACGCTCTGGCAGCCAATCAGTCTGAAATCACAAACGCTCTGGACACTATTACTCGCATCTCAACCAACGCGCAGTTTGGATCTAAGCAACTGCTGAACGGCAATGCCGACGGTTCCACAGGAGTTGCATCTGATACGGATGTAACATTCCTCAGCACAACTGCAGCCACGTCTGGTGGGACCTACGATGTCGTAGTTACAACAGCTGCCACACGAGGAACGGTTGATGCTACAGCGCAGACAACAACTCTGGCAGCCGACGAAGTTCTGACTGTTAACGGAGTCGACATCAACCTGACAACGGGTGATGACCAGGACGCAGTAGTGGCGAAGATCAATGCTGAAACTGACAACACGGGTGTTGTGGCAGACAAACTGGGTGCCGGGGGTGCAACACGGCTTTACACGTCAGAATTTGGAACTGCGGCGACCATCAGTGCTGTATCGGACGTGGCTGCAGCGGGCACGTCAAGCGGGATTGGCACATCAGCACTCACGGACACCGGCTCGGATATCGTGGGCACGATTGACGGAGTTTCTGCTACGGGGCTGGGGAACGTCTTAACAGCCAATACTGGAGATTCTAACGGACTGTCAGTTTCAGTTGGCGTTGCCGCAGCGGATGTTCTCTCAACGGAAACCGCAGCTCAGGGCGATGTCGTTGTTACCGACAGTGCCTTGATCTTCCAAATCGGAGCCAACAAAGACCAAACAGCGAAGATCAGCATTGGGAATACAAGTGCCGCTTCACTTGGAACCGGCGTGACTGACAATCAGTTCGCAAGCCTGGACGCAATCAATATCTCAAGTGCATCGGGTGCTCAGGATTCGATCGAAATCATTGATAGTGCGATCAACACGATTTCAACGCTTCGCGGCACTCTTGGAGCCTTTCAGCAGAACACTCTGGAATCAACTGCCAACAGCCTGCGTTCGACTCTGGAAAACACAATCAACGCGGAATCGGTAATTCGTGACACAGACTTTGCAGAAGAAATTGCCAGCTTCACAAAGAACCAGGTACTGGTTCAGGCGGGAATTTCTGTTCTTGGAAATGCAAACCAGTTGCCTCAGCAGGTTCTGTCACTGCTTCGTTAAGAAAATGGCCAGGAGATCCAGGTGGCTAAATATCTTTCGCTTTACTTCCTCGATGAGTCGCAGCGAAAGAGACGATAACCCCGGAATTATTTTGGTGAACTGGTAACTGAACGACCGTCCGGTTGGTTCTGCACTTAGTGCAGAGTTCAACCGGACGTTGTTTTGTAAGATGACCAGACCTTAGTTCAACCTGTGATTGCTGCCAGTTAATGAGTTTTCCAGAGAAAGATTTCCATGCCAATAATTGATGGTCTCGTCTCCGGAATTGACAGCGAGAAAATCATTACCGGACTGTTGAATATCCAGCAGCAGCAGCTGGACCGAATCGAACTGAAGCAAAGCGACGTCGTTCAGAAGAAAACTGCATTTGCTGCGCTCGAGGCAACGCTTCTGGGAGTGCGTTCTGCGGCAGTCAGCTTGGCAAAACCCTCCGAAAGTCCGTTCACAAAGAAACTCGCGACAGTCAGTGACGAATCAAAGCTGGTCGCCACTGCCCGCGAAACAGCATCCAATGGTGTCTATCGATTGACTGTTGGAAGCGTCGCTCGAGCACATCAGGTTGCCTCGCAAGGCACCGCCGATGCGGATTCCGAAATCACAACCGGCACATTTGAAATTCGAGTTGGCTCAGCAGACCTGCGAACCGTTACGATCGATTCCAGCAACAACACTTTGCAGGGCATGGTTGAAGCGATCAACAAATCAGACTCGGGTATCTCGGCTTCCATCGTCGTCGATTCTACCGGCGGCGGTAATTCTCATCGAATACTGCTGTCAGCTTCAAAATCCGGCACCAGCAATGAGATTAGTATCTCAAACAATCTGGCTGCCGCCTCTGGTTCTGCGGTTCGAGTTGATTTTGACCTGAACAATCCCGTGCAGGCAGCCACCAATGCTTCAATCACGCTGGGAAGTGGTACCGGGGCGATCAGCGTAGAAAGTTCGACCAATGAGTTTAGCGACCTGATTGCTGGAGTTCGCCTGGACGTGCTGAATGCTTCTGACGGCGATGAAATCACCGTGACCGTGAAGGGAGATAACAACGCTGCGGTCACCGGAGTGACGAACTTTGTCAATTCATTCAATTCATTGATGGGGCAGATCGACAGCCTTTCTCGGTATAACGCGGGGAGTGGAGACGCTGGCATTCTGCAGGGAAACCGCTCAATACAATCGCTTCAACAGAAAGTTCGATCGGCTGTATTGGATTCCGTGCCGGGAGTGTCTCAGTCATTAAATCGATTGACTGCCATTGGAGTGTCTGTCACAGATAAAGGAACACTTTCGTTTAACGCAGGTAAGCTTCAGAGTATTCTAAACGGCGAAGTCGACGGTGTCGGCTCTGCTCAGCTGAAAAATCTGTTTGCGACACAGGCTGACGCGTCAATTTCCGGCATCCGGTTTGTCCTGGCCAGTAACAAGACTCTACCGTCGGAAACAGGACCGTATCAGATTGATATTACTCAAGCCGCCGAACGAGCTTCGGTCACCGGAAGTTCAGACGTCGCTGGGTCGGTTGTTATTGACGAAACTAATCGCGAACTAACGATCGGTGTTGATAGTGCGAACGCCACCATCAGTTTAAAGACCGGAACATTTACCGCCGCAGAACTTGCTGAAAACGTCCAGCAAGCAATAAATGAATCGTCTGATCTGAAGGGGCGAACGGTTCGCGTTGGCCTGAGTGGAAATAAGCTTTCAATCACCTCGGTGGCCTATGGATCGAAATCTGCCGTTCAGGTTGAAAGCGGTTCGAGTCTGGCGACGCTGGGGTTTGTGGGCGGTGAAGAAGATACCGGGCAGAATGTTGCCGGCTCGTTTATCGTTAACGGCGTTACGGAACCGACAATTGGCAATGGGCAGTTGCTGACGGGGCAGAAAGGCAATGCTCACACGACGGACTTGCAACTTCAAATCACACTGGATGCATCTCAGATAACGCCTGGTGTGGAAGCTGACCTGACGGTTACTCGAGGCGTTGCGGCGAATCTTGAGAAAGTCATCAGTGGCCTGGTGGAAGCTGAAACAGGCTCGCTGTCGATTCTCGACAACAGTTTTGATTCAGAACTGACCGACCTGAAGACATCATTCGACCGACAAAAGACGTTGTTCGATCTTCAACGTGAAAACCTCATCAGACAATTCGTACAACTCGAAACCGCGATGAGCGAGTTGACGTCAACCGGCAATTTCCTAACCGCTCAGCTGGGTGCCCTACAGGCAAAATAATTAGCGATTCAGGCTAAATATAGCGGAAACTCAATCCCTTCACGCCGCAGGAGTTTTTCTGAGGCACTATCCTAATGGAGAACGTAACTGATGGATCCCCGCCTTCGATACAGGACAGCACAGGCTCAATCGTGGACGCGAATTGACATGCTGATCCATATCTACGATCACGCGATTAATGCGCTGCACGCAGGAGCAACCGCTCTCGCCGAGGGAAGAAACATCAATGAAGGCTCCACTCGTCGAGATGCTAGTTCCAGAGTCATGTTGATCGTCGACGGTCTGGCTCTTGATTCCGGCGAACTTCCTCAAAACGTCTTGCGACTGTGTACCTTTGTTATGGAACGAATCTACGGAAATGACGCGTCCGCATGGAAGCATTCGGCTGAACTGCTAAGCACTCTTAGAGCGGGGTTCATCGAAATTCGAGACGAAGCTCGTGAGTCCGAAGCCACCGGAAAAATTCCAGCCATCAACTTTGCAGGGGTCGCTTAAACACCTTCGTGGGTTTCATTACTGTATTTCACTGTTCGACAGCATGGTTCTGTTGCCGGACTCTTCTTCCGCTCGGGCGGAAAAAAGATCCGACCTGATTTCACAGCACTCGACAGACTGCGAATGATGCTGTTCGGCACAAGTTGCTCTGCAGTAACGAGTTACTCATCGCTACGTGGGGAATTAAATACGTATGCAGATAATTGGCACCGAATGTGCTTCAGCAAGTTGGAACTGTTGCACCCGAGTGTCTTCAGACTTCTTCCAGCACCCGAATGGCAATCACCGTGGATCCCGTTGCACTATCGAGCTTCACTCCGGATATCGGCGCCAGTAAAACTCGCGCGATTTCGAATTCGTTCGACACGAATAACGCAGAGCGGTCGCGATCTGACGAAGAGAGACGCGATCAAATAGATTACCAGTCGTTTCAGTCGTGGTTGCAGCAAAACCAAAACGTACCCGTTCAGAGGCCTTCCGACCGAACTTCGGGAAGTGATGATTCAAAGATCCAGGCAGCTAAGACTTCTTCAGATGCCATCGACGAAGCAGCTGACAGGGAAGAAGCCCTCGCGAGTCTGTCGTTCGAGTCTAAGCAGCCTGTTGAACAGGCCAGCCGGAATCAATCAGACGTCGATTCGACTGCAGAAGCTGCCGTTAAATTAAGCCTGCAGGAAGCGGATACCGCAGCTGTACCTAAGGCAACGGCAAGCAGTGAGCAGGCGATTTTCGATACGCGACTTGAACAGACTCAGGCCATTGAGAACCGATCGCCCGCCGAAGCCCTGACTGATTTGCTTCACGAACTCTCAATCGCTGAAACTTCTGTCAACGATGTCCTGTCAACTGTGGAAAACGCTGACCGAACAACACTTGAATCATTGCAGAAGCAGATCACGGAAGCGCAACCTGCATCGGGGCTAGTGGCGGGCCGCTCCGGTACTCTATCGATTTCGGACACGGAACTGCTGCAAACTGATGTAAACACAATTGCAGGGTCATTCCCGGAAACGAACAGCCGTGCGAATGCCGAAGCTGCCTTAATCCAGGTATCTGCATTAGATTCAGCTGATATACAGCTGGACATTCAGGCAGAAGCCATATCACAAACCAAAACGTACTCTGTTTCGGCCTCGACTCCTGAACTATCGGGGCAGTCGGCAGCATTGTCCGTCGCAGCGCTGGAAGCTGCGGCTGCCGGACAGCAAGTGCAAACCGAAGAACTGCATCAACAAGGCATAGTCGCTGGCACAACCCCGGCAACAACTGACGAAGCGTCTACGAGTGCCACGAATGCAGCTCGATTCGAATCGACGGATACCAGCGAACAGGTCGATGCAAGATTGGCTCGCCCCGAAATAGATGCCGCAGTTAACAGAAATTCGAACAAGGACGGAGAATCGGCGACAGCGAATAGATCGGCCAGCGTCACAGTTCAGTCGCAAACAAACGGTGAAGGGCCTGTATCAAAGATGCGTCAGGCATCGATCGATTCAATGGCGCCAGCTGCTCAGCCAGGCAGTCTTCGCGCATCGTCACCGGCCAACGCTTCGGCAACAGCTGCCGAAGCGTCGACGAGTGCCAACAATACAAGTCGATTCGAATCGACGACGGCGAATCGACTGGCCAACGCCACGTTTCAGACGCAAACAACCGGTGAAGGGCCTTTATCAAAGACGCGTCAGGCATTGATCGATTCAGTCGCGCCAGTTGCTCAGACAGGCAGTCTTCGCACATCTTCACCGGCCACCGGCTTTGCGGCATTTGCCGATCCAGGGGCATCCTCCCCAGATCCGTTAGCGTCCGTGCCTGTCACTGCGGGTCCGGCCGAAACCGTGGTGCAGGCAACGTCTCTACCTGTTGTAATAAGTCGAGTCGACCGCCCCACGCCACTTCTGCATCAGGTGATGACCGCTGTTACAGAAAATGCGAACATGGAGGAACAGCACCGAACAATTACTGTGAGCCTGCGAGATCCGCATTTTGGCGAACTTAAGATTCAACTGGAAAAGCACAACGACAGCTTCTCTGTGAAGGTGGCGGCCGGCAATGACGTGACGTTCGCCATGCTGTCATCACGCACCGGTGAACTGGCTGATCTGTTGCGCGCCAATGATATCGAGCTCCGTGAAATAACACAGATTGATGCCGAAACAACAAACCAGTCAGCGTTCGCGCAGACCGGTTCCGAAAAGCGTGATCAGCGTTCAGCAGCGAATACTCAACAGCAGACGCGGCGATTCGCTGCGGCTCAGAAAAACAGCAGTTCGCGTTCTGCGGACGGCGAAGTGAATACCGCGACGACCGTAAGTTTTCGCGCCTAGATAAAAAGAACGAAGGATAGTAAACAATGGCTGAAGCCGCTTTTTCTGCAGACATTGGACGCAGTCAGTTTCTTGATCTGTTTGTCACTCAGTTGCAATATCAGGATCCACTAGAACCGAGCAAGCAAGGGGACTTTCTGGCTCAATTGGCCCAGTTTTCTCAGGTCGAGGGGTTGGAGAAGATTAATTCAAAGTTCGATAGCCTGCTTCAACTGGGGCTTCTGTCAGAAGGCAGTGGTTTGCTGGGACGTGAAGTGACCACAAGCGGCGGCCTAACTGGCATTGCGAAAGAAGTCAGCAACGATAAAGGCCAGGTGCTTGTAAATATCGGAGGAACACTGGTGCCTCTGGCTGATATTTCAACGATCAGGTCGACGGATTCCGACACCGAAGGCTCGATTCCAATCGCCTCGTTTGGATCTTCATAACGACAGTGGCGTGCCACGGAATTCAATCACCGATGACAAATACCACCTGACGCTTACTGATATTTAAACCCAAAAATTTTCACAACTGCACATGAGTCAGTGAATAACTGCCAAGTTGCATTTTTCTTAGACGAAAGAAATTCACAATGGGCAACTCGCTTCTAACGGGGATCTCTGGACTTCGTAGCCATCAGGAAATGCTTTCTGTCATCGGAAACAACCTGGCTAACGTAGATACAACGGCGTTCAAGTCGTCGCGCGTGCTGTTCTCCGATCTTATTTATCAGTCGCTACGAGAAGGTTCATCCGGTTCAAACGGTTCATCCGGTTCATCCGGAGCTCTGGGAAGCGTGAATCCGATTCAGTCCGGTAGTGGTACCCAGGTTGCGCAGATCGACCTGGACCTGTCTCAGGGAAATCTTGCACAAACAGGACGATCACTGGACGTTGCTATAGAAGGTTCGGGATACTTTCTACTTCAACGAGCAGACGGTCCTGTGTATTCTCGGTCCGGGGCCTTTGGTGTTGACCAGGCCGGAACTCTTGTCGACCCAGCCACTGGAATGCCGGTTCAGCGGTATGGTGAAGTTGGCGAGCCGGATGGTGTTAACCCCTCGTTTCAGGTCAACGGTGACAACAGAATTCGTGTTCCATTAGGATCGCGGATTGCCGGAAAAGAAACAACAACGTTGAATATTTCCGGACAGATACCTCGCAACGCCACAGCCACAGTTGCTCACGTGTTGTCCAGTGACACTCAGTATCTTGCCGGAGCAGCAGTTGCGACAGACACCACGCTGCTGAACGACCTGGACATTAACCTGTCAGCATATGGTACTGGAGATCAGATTCGAATTACGGGGAGCGATGTGGATGGCACCCCTGTTGTGACGCGTTACAGCGTTTCTGCAACAACAACACTTGGAGACGTTGTGAATGAGATTCAGGCGTTATTCCCCGGTGCTACAGTCGCACTTATCGATGGCAAAATTGTGGCGACATCAAAGACTGAAGGACTTTCCAACCTTAGCATTCGCATCGACGATGAAATGCCCGATGCCGGGGGCGGTACCAGTTTGTTTTCAAACGTACCAATGACTGACCTTGTGGAAGGAACCTTTGCGACTGAAGTTAAGTTCACTTCCAGTCCTCTTTACAATGCCAGGGGAGCGTCGTACACCGTCGACATGACGCTGACCAAGCAGGTAGACAATACCTGGACGCTGAACGCTTCAGTTGATCCCAGCGTTGGAGTCCTCGCGGACGATCTGATTACCGGTATTCGATTCGGAGATGACGGCAGTTTGATACAGGTGGGTGGCGTTGGTATGGGGGATAGTGCATTGGTTCTGGACCTGAAAGATTCAATCGGTAACCAGTCCATCAATGTGTCGCTGGGGGAACTTGGCACCCTGAAGGGGCTGTCCCAGACAGGCGATAATTCTTCAGCGCCTCTGGCGGAAGCGGATGGTTACAGTAACGGTGTTTTTGAACGTGTCAGCATTGATGCCGATGGAATGATGTTTGGTCTGGCTGATAACGGTGTGCGATTTCCATTGGCTCAACTGGCGATCGTTTCATTCAGCAATCCGGCGGGACTCAAGAGTGTCGGTTCAAACACCTACGCCGCCACGCTCGCCAGTGGCACTGCCGCCGTTGGCACAGCATTGACTGGCGGACGAGGCACCGTGAGGTCAGGGCAGCTTGAAGATTCCAATGTCGACTTAACAGTGGAATTTACGAAGTTGATTATCGCTCAACGTGGATTCTCAGCGAATGCCAAGACGATTACCGTTACTGACGAAGTGTTACAGGAATTGACGAATATCATCCGCTAAATTATGGACGCGGGCCTGTTCTGAAAGTTTTTCTAAAAGGGTAAAGCAATGCACGCTGTCTCGCGTCCGACACGTTCGTTCTGTAACCACTTTTGCGGCATGCCAGCAACCGTATGAGTTTTACAAGTTGCATCAGGCGGGGGGACATGTCGGTTGTCGGCGACAGACGGTCAATGCCGGGTTCGGCGGTGAAGGTCTGGTTATTCGAAGTCACGATCAATGGGCGACATTCGACAGACTCCCGTCAGATCCAAATGGGAAATCATATGGATCCCCAATAAACTCAAGTCTGTCTGACTGTTCCACCAGTGGAAACAGAGCTTCAGAAACTCGTGTTCGCATCAGATGCAACGTGTCCGAAATCTGGATAACGCGTGCATTGCGAGGTTCGACCATTCCAATTGTGCTTAACGCCGCCTGCACGGCATCTGCATCCGTGGCCAGTGTGATCGGTATCATCGCAGCTTCCGGGTGATTGGCTGTGATACAGTTGATTCGCGTTTTTTCGTGGTCGATCTGATCAACGCAACGCTGAGTCGTAAATTCAGCCATGCCAATGCCAGTGCCGTTGCCGTGAGTCTCTTCGGTGAGCGACCGGACCAGAATTCTCAGGCATTTGGCAACATCAAGGTCACTTGCAATATGGTCGTTGTACTTTCGGCCGACCACGTTTGCGTCCATGCCGACACCGCTAATATTCTTGCCAATGCGATCCACAATCAATAGATCAGTTTCCGGTACAGGTAGCGTGGGCAGCCATTGACAGGCCAGCTTCAGCAGTTCGGGCTCGCGGCGACCGAAGTCGCCGGGAGCAACTGCTTCTATCATCGCTGTTTCATCTTCCGCGTTTTCTAAAATCGCGAGGCCACCGACGACATGACATGTCTGCAGAACTTTTTCTGCTATGGAATTGATCATCTGTGTAAAACTGTGGGACAGAATTCCCTGATGATAAACCTCTGCACCGTTTCTTTTACCGAGCCCAATCAGCATCATTTTGTGCAGACCGGATTCGATCGGCCCTATGAATCGAGTGTGTGGTTTCACTCGATTCACAACCAGCACATGATCGGATTCATGGGCGAATCGATCGAAGTGCACGGGAATTCCGAATTCGGTTTCAGCAACGATGACCGTGTCCATTGTCGCCTTAATCGGAGCACCCACTGATTCTTCCGTTACGCCGAGGCCATGCAGCACTTCCAGTTGTCCTTTTACATCGCCACCACCGTGACTGCCCATCGCCGGCACGATGAACGGTGCCGCCCCAATGCCTTTCAGAAAACGAATTGTCTCTCGCAGAATTAATGGAATGTTCGCGATACCACGACTTCCCGCTGTCACAGCCACAGTCTGACCGGGCTTCACGCGGCTCTGCAGATTCAACATTGCAAGCTGGTCGTGAACAGCGGATGCAATGTCGACCACTTTCGGTGTGTCAAATCGTTGTCGCACATCACACATTCGAGGAAACTGTTGCACAAACATCTTTCTAAGTAACCGTTTGTCTTGTCGAGCCAATATCACACAGCCGGCTGCAGGCTTTTGTCACGCTGCTGCAGGCTGTAATTCAATGGGAAGTTGATCAATTTTTGCCGCAAGAATAAAGTCATTCAAGGACAGGCCATTGATGGCGTGAGTCCAGATGTCGATTGTCACGTTCCGATAGCCAACCAAGTGCAGGTCGGGGTGATGGCCTTCGCTCTCGGACAACTCGGTGACTCTGTTGAAAAAAGCCATAGCCGCCACAAAGTTTTTTGCTGTCCATGTTTTCGAAATCCGATCAGGGTTTGCGGCAATGTTCCAACCCTGAAGTTCCTGCTTCTGCTGCGACGCTTCTTCAGGAGTCAGCTTGGGGATTCCACCTTCACATGGCACGCATTTAACAGAACAAAGTTGTTCATTCGTAGAAGCAAGATTCATGGGGAAACCTCGGAGGTGAAATTTGAAGATTCAATACAGATGGCGCGGAAGCCTGGCTGCAACCTGTTGACAGGCCGCAGCCGCAGTCAACGCGTTACGTCCACATCTTATACGCTTAACGTATTCGAAACGGCTTTTATGCAGTTCAGCGACATTGTATCGACTCAAGTCGTGACAGAGAACAATGTGGATGTGAACGCCTTTCTCCTTTCGTCACTCGAGTTTAGAACCTGTTGGGTCTCGCGGCAACTGGCTGAGTTGTCACCATGGAAACCTTGACTGACTGGGGGCAGGCTTGTGTTTGTGCCGTAAATTGCCACGAATCTGGAAGAGCGAATTTCGTAGCAAACGAAAAACACAGAAGCTGGTGACGAAAATTGATCGTCTGTGTACAATTTAATCGGCCTGCTAAGCACTTGTCGCGCGAGACGTCTTTGGCTTGTCGTCGCGGCGCGATATTTTGGAAATCTACCATGGGAAGAACGACAATGACTGGAATCTGGACACCGGGCCGACGCGATGCGTTGCGGACAATGGCTGCAGCCACAACCGCCGCTATATTTACTGGTGGCTTGTCCCAACGGGGGGCGTTTGCCGAGGAATTGATCAAGACTGCCCACATGGGTGAGGGGCCGTTTTATCCCGACAAGTTGCCACTGGACACAGACAACGATCTGTTGATTATTAATGATTCGATCACTCGGGCAATCGGCGAGATTACTCATCTTGCAGGTCGCGTTTTGACCGCAAGTGGCAGTCCGGTTCGCAACGCGTTTGTCGAGATCTGGCAGGTCGACAACAACGGCGTCTATCTGCATTCCGGCAGCAGCGACAAAGACAAGGCAGACGCCAATTTCCAGGGCTATGGTCGTTTTCTGACAGATCACAAAGGTCAGTATTACTTTCGAACAGTTAAGCCCGTCACTTATCCGGGGCGAACGCCGCATATTCACTTTGGTGTCAGCAAAAACGGAAAACGAATCTTTACCACACAAATGCTGATCAATGGGCATCCCGGCAACGAAAACGATGGACTGTTTCGCAGCGTGACCGATCCACTGCTTCGCGAAACAGTGCTGGTTGACTTCAACTCAATTCCTGATTCGAAAATCGGCGAGCTATCCGCAAATTTCGACATTATTCTGGGTGTCACCGCAGAGGACATGGAAGACGGTAACATCAAAGGCGTGCCGGCACCCAATCGCGTGACTCGCAGTCGTCGCTAAGTAGTCACGTTCGGTAACACGAATCAATCAGCGCCGTCGATTAACGAATTTGGCGATAAGAAGCAGGGGTGACACCTGCATTCTCGACGGCTTCCTGTGGATTCAGTCGATATCCGCGAAGCTCGTCAGAATCAATCGTCGATCCGGTACTGATGCCGAATGCCTGATCGCCGAAGGTCATCGACGGGTCACAGGCGCCGGCAGATCCTTCGGCCAGCGTATCGAGTGACGCGATGGCTCGCAGTAATGCATTGTCCGCGATCGCAAAGCGAACCTGAGACTGCAAGTAAGTGAATTCGGCGTTTTCCAGGCGGCTTTGCATCTGAAGAAGATTCTCCAGATACAGGTCTGCAACCTGATTTCCGTCGGCCAAAGCTTCTCGTCTGGCCTGAGTGTATTTCAGGATACGTTTGCTGCGTGCCAGAGATTCCCATTGTTGCTGCAACACGGCACCATTCATGTTGCGTTCGATTACCTGAGCTCGCACGTCTTCTGTCACTTCCGCAATCGACGTTTCAAGCTGAGACTGCATTCGTTTGATTGCGATTTTTCCCTGCTCAGCCGCTGCCTGGGCTGCTCGGTTCCGATACGGAATTTCATAGTTCAGGCCGATGCCCGCTCCCGGTTCGCCTTGTGAAAACTGGTTCAGGAAAGAACCGCCAATGTCGTTGTTGCCTCGAAGCCCTGCAACATAACCCGTTAATACCAGATTCAGCACGGGTAGAATTTCGTTCTCTGCCACACGAAATCGAACTGCCGCCGCTTTGATGTCGCGAATCGAACGATGGATTTCCGGTCTGCTGCTGAGCGCCACCTGAATCTGCGGTTCAGGAGACATCGGTTGAGCTTCCTTCATTGGCAACGTCTGTGTCAACACTTCGTAACTTGTGAACTCGGTGAACCGCGATCCGTAGATCAGTCGCAGTAAGGCATCCTGAGCGGCGATGACTTCATGTTCGGACCGTATTGCATTTGCCAGTCGATTTGCGACTTCAGATCGGGTGCGATCCAGCATGGTGGGAGTCACGTCTACATTGACGCGGCCCGCCATTTCGTCCGCAATGTTTTTGGAACGGTTCCACGAAGACACGGCCTGAACAAATCGACCTCGTCGCAGCACCAACGCCCAGTAAGCGGTCGCCGTGTCCAGAAGATGATCCTGAACGCCGATGCGAAAACGATCGAATGCTGTATCCTTTTCAATCTCAGCGAGTCTGACAGCACTGGTGTTGTATTCATGGCCGCTGCCACGCAGCAATGGGCGTTCGTATCTCAAAGCCAGACGCGAGTTACCCTGATTGTTTGGACTAATAAACTGTGAATTACTGCTGTTGATCCCCAAGTTCTGAGACATCTCAAATTCACCGCCATCGCGGTCCGTTCTACGTACGCCGCCGCGACTGCCGGCGGATCTGCTGCGAAGTCGATTGGTGGCTCCATCAAGCTGACTGCCAACAGGAGTGCTGTCGCGATTCCAAACGGAATTCACAAACGTGGTCCAGTCAAAAGCCGCGTCTCGACGAGTAACCTCAAGCTGTTGAATGTACCAATCAGACTGCAGAACCTTTAGTTCCGGTGCTTCCGACAATGCCAGCCCCAATGATTGCTGCAGCGTCATTGGTAACGGCTGACGTCCTCGCATGATCGACGTCGAAAGGTGATTCTCCCACCAGGATAAATCATCATCGCCAACGAACGTGTCAGCAGGTAATTGAGCTGCTGCGTCTACAGTCCCTGGCATTGGAAGCTGCAGGGAATCCGGCGGATGAAAATCGACTGGCCCCGGTGTTTGCTGAGGCGAGATCTGCGGTTCGGGAAATAGGTTTGGAATCTTCGGAACATTTTGCGGCTGCTGCCGATTTCTGCTCAGTTGCCCATGCACGTTTTGCATGCCGATAGGCGGTGCCAGTTGCACAGGTGGCAGTTGCGCAGGTGGCAACTGCTGGGCGGGCTGACTGTCTGCTCCAAAGCTATGGCCGCCTGGACGATTTTGAGGCAATGTGAGCTGCGCAGACGCTTGCCGCAATTGTATGCGTTGCTGATAGGAACTGTCGCGAAGTTTCACGCCTTCCGGATAAACACTGATCGGAGTACCGTCCTTCGTCAGCATCTGGCCGTGTCCAACCATTAAAGCCGTCGCGGATTCAGTGATGGGAATTGACGAGGCCGCCGCAGCTGACTGCGGAAACTGAGGACCAGACAATCGTCCGGCAGATCCGTCTGCGCTGAACTCGTTGTTTTGTACTGGCCCGTGGGCACCACGCTTAAAGCAAATTGCCGTATCGACGGCAGGACGCCTCGATTCGTCAGCCGCTGAAGCGAACTCCTGAGGGGTAGAAAGCTGTAGTGCAGTGGGATCAGGAGCTTGCAGCGGACCACGAAATCCAGATTCGGTCGCCACCATTTGTGCGGCGATGTTCCCGTCGACTTTTCGGTAGTCGGCAGAAACTGTCCCGGGCGGTGCAACGGGAAACACCTGGGAGTTGCGAGCACCATCCTGAGAGAAGCAGATTCCCACCAAACTCAAAAGGCCAGCTCCAGCCAGACTGCTTCGGCAAAAGCCGCCGCACGTTAGCTGACGGACTGCGTCAGCTATGTGGTCTAGAATTGATTTTGAGCGTCGATCCACAGTATTTCCCGGCATTTTTGAATGAGCTCTGGGAGCGTTTCTGGTCATCATCGGTCGACCGCACGGGTCAGCTTGAGTTTTCTGATTCTGTGGAGGTTATCGCCTGTGTCGATTTCAACGTGTGTTGCAAAAACCAGTTTTTACTAATCCGCAGAATCGGAAAATCCTTCGTGTCGTCTGCCGGATACCCATGTTGACAAATTGAAACAAACAGCAGCTTTCTGTTTATGTTGTTTACTTACATAGGCAGCCACTTTGCGCCGATCGCGCCGCAAATGCGCCGGTCATGGCGGTTGGATATTTGCATTGGAAACAACTGAATCAATTGTGATCCTCACCGTTTTGGTGGTCGTTCGGGACAGCGCTGTAAATGACACTTCAAGTTCCTAATTCAGAATCGACGCCGGTCGAGGCAACCCGTCTTCGCCCTGTTTCGCGAAGTCTCAGCATGCAGATCCGCGGGCTGATGCTGGACTGCCCGTCGCGTCAGGCCTTCTATGAGAAGGTTCTGGAAATTAGCTCCGATCGATTTCATGCAAGTGTATCGCGAGTCGACTTCAGGGTAGGCGATGCTATTCAGGAACAGATGACTCACGATGTGAAAATGAGGCAGGATCTGGCGGTACGTTTTAGCAGCGAGTATCTAAAGCCACTGGCTGAATCTGTTTTGCAATCGGGCAATTCCGAACCACAGATGAAACGTTTTGAACGTGGCAATCAAAGCCTGACGCTGATTGCAGCTCCCGTAATGAACATAGTTGAAAATAAGGCAGACGCCGTCATCACGTTAATGCTGGGCGGCGATGGTCACAAAGCTGAAGTTGTACTTCCATTTCTGGACGGAATTTCTTCGCTGGCCTCTGCCGTACTGATTGCGAAGACTCAAAGCATGGCGGCTCAACAAAAGCAATCGACGTCCGCAGTTCAGGAAAATGGCGTCAACGCACCCGTTCAGCCGGCTGTAGAGGCATCGGCGGGACTTGCGGCCATCCAGCAGGCCACGGCGCTGTGCAAAGTCGCTCAGTACAAGTCGACCAAAGAATTTGGTTACTCGATCGTGAATTCTCTCTGCGGACAGTTGCAGGCTGAACAGGTAATCTTTGGCATCGAAAAGGGCCAACGCATTGTCGTGGAAGCGATTTCCGGGTTGGCGGATTTCAAAGGCAGCAGTCCCGGCGTTGCCATTGTTCGACAATCGATGGAAGAATGCCTCGACAACAAAAGCTTTGTGCTGGTACAGCGAGAAAGTGTTGAAGGGCAGGCAGAGGCGCTGCCCATTCATCAGCAATGGTCGGCGGAAAGCAACCATTCAGCAGTGCTGTCGATTCCATTAATTCAAGGTAGCGAAACCACCGGTGTAATCAGCATTCGAAGATCTTCTGAAAAGCCTTTCAGGAAAGAAGAAATTGTTGGCCTGCTGCAAATGCTTTCTCCTTACGGAAGTGCGTTGAGAGTTGTTGAGCAGGCAAACCGTCCATTCTGGGACCAGCTGAAATCAGCGGTTGGAACAACGGCTGCCGAAACTATGAAGAAGGGTTCGATAGGCCGCAAAGCAGCCTATGCCTGCGTGGCGATGGGATCGCTGTGGTTTTTGTTTGGCTCGCTGACGTATCGTCCAATTCTTCGTACACGCGTTACTGCGGAAGACCTTCGCCATTTCTCAGCACCGTTCGATGGTAGACTGCAGACGGTGCATGTTCGTCCCGGACAGGAAGTAACCGAGGGCGATTTAATGGTTGAATTTGACACGGCCGACCTGCAGTTGCAATTGAATACACTTTCGCGCCAGGTTACTTCCACACAGGTCGAAGTTCGTCAGGCCATCAGTGACGACAACGTGACACTTGCTGCGCTGGCTCGTTCGCGGGTTAGCGTATTGCAGACTCAGGCCAACGCCATCAATAAGCAGATTCAGGACGCCCGCATTTATGCTCCGGCCAACGGAACGGTCGTTGTATCCGATCTTGAACAGCGTATTGGGCAGGTGTTTCCGCAGGGGCAGGAAATTTTTCAGTTTGCGGCTGATGGAGCGTGGTTGCTGGAAATTGAAGTTCCAGACGACATTGCGAACTACGTCGCCTCCAAACAAACAGGCACGTTTTCAGCTGCTTCATATCCATCTGAGAAACAGCCGTTTATTCTGAAACACATCGACGGCGCCGCAATGACGGTTCAGGATCGAAACATATTTATGGCACAGGCCCCACTGGAATCTCGTCCGGAATGGATGAAGTCGGGTATGGAAGGAACCGCTCGTATTGAAACCGTGTCGCGGCCCGTTTGGTGGATAGTGATGCATCGAGCCGTCGACTGGGGGCGGATGAATTTCTGGTTCTAGGTGGTGGTGGCGCAGCAGTTTTTCTTTCCTTTATTATCAATCAAAGAAATAAGAACAAACAGCAGTGATTCAGGCGACTCCGACAACCTGTGCTCCGACCGATCCCCAAGGCCAGTTGAAGGGACTCAAGGTCACATTGCGCTCCGACCTGCGAACATCACGTCAGGTGTATCAGGGAACTCCGGTTTACGTGGTTCACGATCCTGTCGGCTTTCGAACGCATCGGTTGACGGTGTTTCAGTACCGCTGTCTGGCGACTTTGGATTCAGAACATACGTTGGGCGAAAACTTTGTGAGCCAGTTGGCAAAGGCGGAATTTGTCGCCGACGAAGAAGACCTGTTCCTTGACCTTGTGATGTCCTTTTCGAGACTCGGCCTAGTGCTTTTGCCGATCAATAATGGAACAAAGCTGTTCGAACAACACAAAAAAATGCAGTCAATGAAGCGTCGCGGCAAGGCGATGGGCTTCCTGTTCATGCAAATTCCTTTGGTGAACCCCGACAGATTTCTTAGTCGGACAATGCACCGTATGTCGTGGCCGTTCACGAGAACATTTTTCGTGGCATGGCTGATTGGCATGGCGGCCGCAGCGTTTGTGGTGTGTAGTCGATTTACGGAACTTGTTCAGCCACTTAACGGAATTCTGGCAACAAAGAATCTACCCTTTCTGTGGCTGGCATTTGTCGGACTAAAGATCTGGCACGAACTTGGACACGGCTATGCGTGCAAAGTGTTCGGCGGATTCATTCCGGAAATGGGAACTATTCTGATCGCCGGTACACCTGCCGCGTATGTCGATGCGTCGGCCGCGTGGAGCTTTCCGGAACGCTATAAGCGTTTGATTGTAATGTGCGGTGGAATGTTCTTTGAATCGCTGGTGTTTATTCCCGGCGTGTTTATCTGGGCGTTTTCCAGCAGTGCCATGCTGTCCTCATGTGCTTACCAACTGGTTGTCATGGCCAGCGTGGTGACCGTTTTATTTAACGCGAATCCGTTAATGAAGTTCGACGGCTATTTCATTCTTAGCGAATTAATATCTATCCAGAATCTTCGGCCTCGAGCAGATCAGCAGATAAAGGGGATGCTGGTTTCAACGTTTCTGGGCGTAAAACTGCAGCGGTCGGAATCTTCGCTTAGAAAAACGTCGCTGCTGATTCTGTATGGCGTCGCGGCAACAATCTACAAATTTTCGCTGGTGATCAGCATTGCGGTGATGGTTGCGATGAAGTTTCCAATGGTCGGTTTGGGACTTGCCGCCTTTCACATTTCCACAACGCTTGGAATGGGAGTATCCAAAATGGCATCATACCTGTTGCGGAGTAAAGAAACGGAACCCGTTCGCGGTCGTGCGAGAATTGTTGCCGCCGCTGTTCTTGTCGGCCTGCCTGTTGCGGCCTGCTTTATTCCTGTTCCGTTTGGCGTGGTGACTCAGGGGCTCGTGGGCGCTGAAGTTGAGCATTTCATAAATGTAAGTTCGCCCGGAGAATTCCAGTCGACGCTGGTAAAAGACGGACAGCAGGTTTCAGCCAGTGCTCCTTTAGTTCAGCTTAGAAACGATCGACTGGAAGAACAGCTTCAGCTGTCGCGAGTCAACCTGCAGGAAGCCATGCTTCGTTCAGAGATTCTGAAGAATGTAGATATGGTCAGCGCCACCCAGCAGCAGGCCACAGTCACAGAACTTCAGCAGGAAGTTGATGAGATTGCTCGCCGCGTGGGCATGCTGACAATTCCTTCTCCGGACAGCGGAACGGTTGTGCAATTGATCGGCGAAACGAATCGAGGACGTTTTCTTGACGAAGGAACTCCGCTGGCAATCATTATCGATGGCAAGCCGCGACTGCGGACCTGGCTGAACGAAGAGCAGCTTGGCAGCATCGAAAAACGAATCAACACGGAAGTTCGCTTTCGTATTCCCGGTCAATCGATGGAAACTCATACCGGACGTATTGTCAGTATTGAACCAGCCGCAGAGCTTATCTTCGACAAAGTCGCGTTGACTTACATTGCAGGGGGCGAAATTCTGATTAACCCATCGACCGGACGACCGATGGAACCGGTTTTTCAGGTGGACATCGAACCGTCCGACAGTGTGCTGCGCCTTGTCGGCCATGGTGCTCGCGTTAATCTGCAATTGCCACGACGTTATGAATCCATCGCCGCATGGACGTACAGAAAATGTATGCGGTTTATTCACAAACTGCTGGTTGCCTGAAAACAATTGATGCAGATCAGTCAACTGCGTTTGCCGTGGATCGGTCACAAAACAGAATAAGGAACAGACATGTCACGTATCATATCGCTGCCCGCAGTATTACTGTTTACCTGCACCTGTAATTACCTCGCTCCAGGTGATGAATCCGCTGGCAGTCGCGGAACCGCCAGCGAAGTTCAGAACACCCGCGTTCAGTCAAATTCGGTCCGGCCGATTCCTACAGTGGCAGCTATGCAGGGGCAGAACAGTACTGCGTTTGCCGTTTCCAATCAATTGCATGGCGTCGCCAAGCCATCGAATTCGGCCGACCTTCCTTCTTTAGTGCCGGGAATTATTACGGTAGTTCATGTACCGGAAGGTAAGTTTGTTAAAAAAGGAGACGCTCTCGTGACACTGGACGATCGCGTTCCACGAGCACGTCTGCAGGCGGCGACGATCGAAGCCCACTTGACGGGAGCCCTACAGCGCACAGA
>JBDNFN010000381.1:0-27743 GCA_041689795.1 Fuerstiella sp.
ACCGTACTTCTGACGCCACTTACGCAGAAGATTTGCGTTGACGCCCAGTTCACGGGCCGCCTGAGCAGTCGTGTAACCCTGGTTCTCAATCAGCGACACGGCATTCCGACGGTACTCGTCACTGTAACTGCGACGGACAATCTTAACTGGTTTCTTCGACATCTATTTCGCTCCTTGCGTACAGCATAGCACGCTTAATTGAGCGCCCACTATTCACGGGGAAGTCCACTTCACCGAAAAATCGACTCCAAACCACAGCCGTTTTCAGCTCAACAACCATTTCCCGACGCGCACGAGCTAGCCTTTCGCAACTCTGTTCATAAACGGCGTTCGCTAAACGTTTACGGCAGGCGCAGTCAGCTATGACGCGACACCTTGCATCAATTTCTTTTGTCTTGCTCCGGCGGTTCAGTCAGTCAGGCGTTCGCGCGTAGAGTTCTGATTCGAATTATACCGTCCACATTCCGCCGTCTATTTCTCTGAATGCCTTGCGCGGCCCGCAGTATCAGGTACATTCCGGAACAGCATCCGACCTGCTAATAACCAATTCAGTTTGGTGGGCGTGGACGGCATCTGGAACACTTTCCACGGATCACTTATTCCAGAACGTTGGGAATGCCGACTACAAACGCGGTGTTCGCCTGGGAATACCAACGATGTACGTCAGCCCGGGGTCCGGATGGGCATTTGATCAGACAGATTATGTGGCCGGAGACGAAGTGGCATCAGTTCAGATATCCTCTGACTCAGCCAGAATCACTCTGATTCTTCTGCACGTCACATTCATAACCGGAGACTTATCAACCCTTGCCGGGGGGCAATACGAAGTGACTGTCACGAGTACAATTTCTGAAAGCTAATCATCGCGTCCTTTGACTCACTTCTGAATGGGAACCTTCATGAAGCACAGGCGAGAGCGATCCCGATAGATTCGGAAGTCATTCAGCAAATCGCGAATGGATGGTTCGAAAGTTACTTTTTTTAAATTGCTGCCGACGCGAATAACGATTGGTTCATTGATATCAATTTCTGGAAGACTCGGCGAAATTCTAACAAATCCATCCGATGGAATGGATGTTATTCGAATCAGGTTGCGGCTGATGCTTGCACTGACTTTTGCGTGAGTGAGCGGACGCGTTTCCGGCGTGCCTGCCGCATCCAGACTTGCGAAGCGTGATGGAATTGTCTCAAGGCCAAGCCAGGACCAGTCGGTGTCTGTACTGCGCACAACAGTGGCATCAATCTGATCCGGAAACGCGGTCCGGCGTTGTAACGTCATCCATCGAAACAGGTTTGGCAGTTCTTCAGGGTAGGATTCAAAACCTCGCTCAGGATATCTGACAAAGATTACGTCGCTGTGTTCTCTTGACGCGGCCGCACGTTGAAGCAGTTTACGCATCAATAATTCCATTCGGGTATAGTAGAATGGCTGCCGAGTACCAACAACAACGTACCACGACAGCGTCATTGAATTGTTTGCCGTCCACTGAATGTGTCTTCGGCCAAGTCCACCAATTGAAACAATGCCTGCAAACAGGTCTGGATGAGCCGTTCCAATGTCCATTGCTGCTTCACCGCCGATGTCGTGCCCGGCAATGAACACTCGGTCATCATCGATGTTGATGCTGTTCTTTAGTTTTCTTATCAGAGCGATCAATCGTGTGTGCTGATCTGCAGTAGCGTCGTAGTTACCGTCTGTTGACGCATAGAGTTCCGGCACAGCGAGGACGAATCCGTAGCGGTCCGCCTGTCTGCTCCACCACTGAAGAGTGTCGACTGATTTTGCGCCTCCTCTGGGAAATGCCACAACCAAAGGGTATTGACGTGTGTTGGAGTATTCGGCTGGCAATTGTCCCAGACAGCCGGCCGCGAATTCCGTTGCTTCAATTTCAAATTCCTGCGGTGCCAACTCTTTCTTCGCTGCACTAAGCGGGCTGCTGGGCGGCAGAAGCCTTATCACTTGAGCGACTCGTTCCACACTGAAACCTTCCAGCGACCGAATGCGGTCCAGCAGTCTGTTTCGTTCGTCTATATTTTCGTCTTTGGTTTGAAGAAAGTCGGATACGGTATATCGGATTTGCAGTAACCCAACTGCCGCTGGAAAGCTATCGAATGCGTTGTCCGCCCCGAGCAGCCATCCGGTTGTTGCCATCGCGATTTTTGACTCGGCGGACAGTCCGTCATCCAGAGCGAATAACTCAAACGGCGCGAATCTACCAAGTGTGTCAATATTCAGTTCGCGTTTGATTTCGATTGCCAATTGCATCGCTTCTCGACGAATAGTTTCGTCCTCGATGTTTGCGATTTGATCATTTATAGAGTCGATGATGTTATTGACCCGCTGGCCGTCCTCGTCTAATTGTTCGGCGAATGTAGCCGCTCGCACGCGAATGGCGGGAGCCAGTTGATCGTCTGGCCAGGACCGGGCATACCGCCGCGCTGTGTCGTGTTTTCCTGCTTCACGGAACATCGCCAATTCGTCAAGTACCCGCTGCCCCACAGCATCATTCCATGATTCAGAGAGCCCGTTGCATCGAGCTTCCAGTTCGGGGAAATCTACGGCAATGTCCGTGATCAGCAGTTTCGCGGCGCTGTATTTTTCGGCTTCAAGCAGCATCTTCACCATGTTGAGCCGCTGTTCACCATCTACAAAATCAGGCGATGATCTTAACAGGCTGGGCTCATTCGGACCTGCGTACAGTGTTGCGTCCGGGATCTGCGCAGTAGCGATGGCAAATTCCCAGTTGTGCGTGAGACCATCGACTGCAGCGAACATGGAATTAACCGCTGTGATGCCGACTTCAATTTCAGCGGTTCCCGCCCCCGCAAGACGCAGTTCGACACGGGCTTTGCCATTCGCGTCGAACGGAGATTGATTGTGAAGACCGATCGCATAGTTAAGCGGGCGTTTTGAAACTCGCCGCTGAGGAATTCTAAATTCCTGATTTGGAACGGCCTGATTGTCGATTACGACTGGATTACTTTGACGAGTTGAAACGGCATAGATTCGGAACCGCTGGTCGATTGTGCGTAGTTCCAGCCCCTGATTCCTTGTTTGTAAAAGCGGGTCAATCGTATTGGTGCTGCTACATAGACCGCGCAGAATCATGCCGTTTTTTAGTACGACTGCTCCGGGGACAGGCGCGTCTTTTGATGGCTGAGCGTGAGCGCACTGAATTAAGGTCACCGCAATGCACACGGCGGTGCCTGTCTTTAGATATTGGCGAAGGTGTTGCATGCTTCCTTCCTCGGTCTGCGGCTGTGTCCGATAATGTCTCACCAGTCGCGTGATGCAATTTGCCGGATGTGGCGGTTTTCTGCAAGTCGCCCACTCGCGCACAAATCCGATAATGACTGGTTTGGTCGGCGGAATCTGCTGAATTCGGCGTCTGGATTCATGATTTTTTGTTTGCGAGTTAACGGCGTGGGCGGACCACCGTTGACGGCAAAATCAAATCTCCCATAGGTTATCGTGTTAAGAACAGGTGGCTTCGGCTTCTTTTTCAATGAAACTGATTTACGGGCTGAATGCGTCAAATACCGCTTTGGCAGAATCAGGCTCCGAAAACAATATTCACTGAAAGTTCAGCCATGTGTGGCATTGTTGGCTACGTAGGCTTTCGCGAAGTCTCGGGGTTCCTGCTGGAAGGTCTCCATCGGCTGGAATATCGAGGCTACGACAGCGCCGGTATTGCGGTGATGTCCGGCGACGAAATTGTCGTTCGCAAGCGAGCGGGAAGAGTTGGCGAACTTTCTAAACTTGTGACTGAACAACCTGTCAAAGGCTGTATCGGCATCGGGCACACTCGCTGGGCGACGCACGGTGCGACCACGGATGAAAATTCCCACCCGCATCTTGGTGGCAATGGCAAAGTTGCAATCGTTCATAACGGCGTGATTGAGAATTACGATGCTCTCCGACGGAAGCTGCAGCAACTGGGTTACGTGTTTAAGTCTCAGACTGACTCCGAAGTGATTGCACACTTAATTGCGCATCATCTTGATGAACAGATGAAACTTGAAACGGACGAACTATGCGTCGAATCCTGTCTGCGTGCCGTTAATCTGACTATCGATCGATTGAAAGGCACGTTTGGGCTGTGCGTGCTTTTTCGAGACTGTCCGGAAACCGTTATTGCGGCACGTTCCGGAAGTCCACTTGTTATTGGTGTTGGCAAGGAAGAATTTTTTCTGGCCAGCGATGCAAGTCCGTTGATCGGTTACACAAAAGATGTCGTGTACCTTGCAGACCACGAAGTTGTTGTGTTGCAGCCAACCGGCATGAAGATAGTTCACAGAACGACTGGCAGTGTTCGGCCTTCGATTCAGACGCTCAATCAGGTTTCGGCAGACATCGATCTCGGCGACTATCCTCATTACATGTTGAAGGAAATTTTCGAACAGCCCAGCACGATCGAGAATGCTCTTCGCGGGCGACTCGATGAAGAAGAGGCGACGGCCGTTTTTGGCGGTCTAAACATTACCGCCCAGCAGTTGCGAACAATCGATCGAATTGTCCTGACCGCCTGTGGCACTAGCTGGCACGCGGGACTTGTCGGCGAGTATTTGCTGGAAGAGTTCGCTCGAATTCCTACAGAAGTGGAATACGCCAGTGAACTGCGCTATCGCAACCCACCTATGAGCGATCGAACGCTAGTGTTTTCGATAACGCAGAGTGGTGAAACGGCTGACACGCTGGCTGCTATGCGAGAATGCAAACGAAAGGGCCATCCAACACTTTCGATCTGTAATGTCGTCGGATCCACCATTGCGCGAGAAGCAGACGGCGGCATCTATCTGCATGCAGGTCCTGAAATTGGTGTCGCCTCGACAAAGGCCTTCACTTCGCAGGTAACCGTTTTAACGTTGCTTGCCCTGTTTCTGGGACGCATGCGACATCTGTCTTATCCAGCGGGTAAACGCATCATCAAACAGTTGAAGTCGATGCCGGAAAAGATCGAGGAAGCCTTGAAGTGCCACGATCGAATTCAGGAGATTGCCGCGAAGTATGCTAAGTTCGACAACTTTTTGTATCTAGGTCGGCTTTACAATTTTCCTGTGGCACTTGAGGGAGCATTGAAGCTGAAGGAAATCAGCTACGTACACGCGGAAGGCTACCCGGCGGCCGAAATGAAGCATGGTCCAATTGCTCTGGTTGACGAAAAGACACCGAGCTTCTTTATCGTTCCACGCGGTGGCATTCAGCCCAAAGTTATCAGCAACATGGAAGAAGTCAAAGCTCGCAAAGGCGCTGTGATTGCGGTCGCCTGTGAAGGCGACGAAGAGGTTGCTCGAATTGCTGACGACGTGGTGTTTGTGCCTGACGTCGAAGAATATTTACAGCCTTTAGTCTGCGCGATTCCGTTGCAACTGTTCAGCTATCATGTTGCATTGATGCGAGGTTGTAATGTGGACAGACCTCGCAACCTGGCGAAAAGCGTCACTGTTGAATAACCACGATTACGGTTTTTGAATCCGGTAGAGATGAGTTTCACTGCGAAGCAGAATTGCGTTGTCGACAAATGCGAATGACGCAAAAGTCCTCGACTTGCCATCGCCAAGTTTGCTAAGGGCGGCTTCACTGTATGTCGTGCCGGGTTCGACGACGGTGGTTTCGCCCGTTTCGTTCTGGAAGTAAATTACTCCATCTGCGTAAACAGGCGAGGCAGAAAATCCGCCGGACAGTCTTTGCTGCCAATGCAAATCACCAGTGAAGGCGTTAAGGCAGCTGGCAACACCTCGATCGTCGACCATGTACAGTTCATCACCGACACACAGGATAGACGGAGATTTCGGCACTCCTTTTTTTGTTTTCCATTTGACATGGGTTTCAGAAACATCGCCTGAGCCGCCTGGGTCGATGGCGAACAGTTGACTGTCGCCGAAGCCACTGCAGACATAAACCATTCCATGAGCAATGACGGGACGGGGAACAACAGAGTAGCCTTCGCCATAGGTGACTCGCCAAAGCTGTTCTCCGGTATCTGCTGCATACGCCCAGACACCGCCACTGCCTGGGCAGATTGCCTGAATTCGGCCTTCCACTGTCAGTAAAGTTGGCGTGCAGAAACTAAAGCCTCGTGATGGCTCCAGTTCTCGTTCTGTTCGCCAAACCTGTTTGCCGGTCTGCTTATCAAGGCCAACGACGTATCGCTGATCTTTTCCGTCGCAGCAAATGATCAGCAGATTTCCGGCAACCGCCGGGCAGCCGCCGTTGCCGTGTTGAGGCTCGTACTTCAGTTCATCGTTCTTCCAGACGATGTCTCCATCAAGTGTCAGACACGCGGTTCCGTGTGGTCCGAAATGTACATAAATCTTGTTTTCGTCGATGATTGGTGTTGGACTGGCGTGGCTGTTCTTCGAATGGATTTCGACGCCTTCGCCATTGTGCTGGAAAGTCTCGATGTCCCAGACGGTTGCCCCGTCAATTGCAAGCAAACACACGACTCTTAGTGACTGTGGTGCCGCGTCGCCGTCTTTTAATGGAACGGACGTTGTGAGGTAAATTCGACCGTTGGCTACGACAGGTGATGACCATCCAATGCCCTCAGTCGGTACCTTCCATGCGATGTTTTCGGTTTCGCTCCAGCTGCGCGGCAGGTTCACAGAATCCGAATGTCCCTGTCCCTGAGGGCCTCGGAATTCTGTCCAGTCGCCTGCTGAACAGAAATTCACGCAACTGAAAATCGCAACTAAAGCTGATTGGACCATTCGAGCGGTCATAGTTGTTTTCCTTAGTCGTCAGACACGGTCAATACGGTGGGCCTGGAGGATTGCCGGCGGGCAATCGCGAAGAACGCCAGTGTACCGTGGTTTGTGTCGGGTTCTACTGATTTGGCAGTGACACTGGCCGATGTTTGGCACGAATTTCTTTGCCCAATCGCTGTATTGCGTCAGTCATCGCGCTACGAGCCTCTCGGAAGCCAGCAGCGGTTGGTCGCCCGGTGTTTACGTATTGAAGAACGTACTTTTCTGCTTCTGCGAACGCCAAGCAAAGGTCCGGAATTTCGTTTGCGATACTGACCGGAATTGTGGTCACGCCGTTGCAGTCTCCGTGTAACAGGTCGCCAGGATAGACTGTAATTCCCGCAACGACAACGGGTACGTTGATTGAAAGAATATGGCAAGATCCATGTGAGCAGCATGTCCCGGTTGTAAACACCGGATAATTCAGCGGCTTGACCTGTTCAAGGTCACGCCCGGATCCCGATGTAATTAGGCCGACCGATCCAAAGGCTTTGTATGTGCTGCACATGACTTCGCCGAATGTCGCGGCAGCACTCGGTACATCAAGATCCTGAAAGACAATGACGGACGGACCTTCAGATTCGGCCAAACGTTCAATCTGTCCGTCAAGGCCCTCATATGCATCACCCCTGGCAGGTGGCGAAAGCGCGCGGAATGTCGCCGTCGAGGCATACCCCACCATCGGCGGCAGATCTGGATAGCAAGCCGCGATAGACTGATTCATGTACCCGGTACTTCGTGGCCGGATGTCGAACAGTTCGATGACGTTACAGACGGTTGGCGTATCGAAACGTCTGAGGGCTTCCAGAGTCTGCGGTAAACAATGTGGCATATTTTTCACTTTCGAATCTATAGACGGACATGCCAAAACGAATCGCCGCAGCTTACAACAGGGTGTCGCCTTCCTGCGGACCGTGTTCAGTGAGCGTCAGGATTTCCGGACCGGATTCGGTCATCAGAATTGTGTGCTCAAACTGCGCAGACAGTGACTGATCCATTGTGCGAACGGTCCATCCGTCGCCTTTGTCCAGCTTTGTTTTCCAACCGCCGATGTTTAGCATCGGTTCGATGGTAAAACACGTACCGGGGTGCAGCAGATCGCGTTTTGATGTGAGCGTTGGGAAGTGCGGTATGCCAGGATCCTGATGAAAGTCCTGTCCAATTCCGTGACCCTGGTACTCGCGAACAACGGAATATCCGGCATCATGAGCTATAGTCTGTATCGCTCGTCCAATTAGCGTGACGGGCCCTCCTGGCTTGCAGGCACGGATGCCTACAAAAAGCGAATCGAAGGTCATTTGGACCAACTGTCGCGAGGCTGCGCTGACTTCACCGATCATAAAGGTTTCTGACTGGTCGCCGTACCAGCCATCGACGATTGTTGTGATGTCAACGTTGATGATATCGCCGGCCGCCAATGCTATGTCATTTGGAATGCCGTGACATACCACTTCGTTGACGCTGGTGCAGATCGTCTTGGGATAGCCATGGTATCCAAGGCATGCCGGCGTGTGGCCGTGATCCAGCGTGTATTCGTTGGCCATCTTGTCCAACTGGTCAGTTGTCGTTCCTTCCTTCACGTGTGGGCGCAGGAAGTCCATTAACTGTGCATTAAATCGGCTGGCCTTCTTCAGGCTTTCGATCTGCTCGGGTTTGGTGTACAGCGGGATTTTTTTTCGCAACGGCGACAACGCTTCTCTCCGGATCGTTGCCTGAAAACGCTAACGACCTTTCAAAGGACAAATTGAAGCAGAGATTATTGCCCACAGAATCACCGTGTCAATCAGCAGGCAAACCACAGTGGAACTTTGCTGCTATGTCGGGTCTGGAAATGCTGATTCATGCCGGTTTTGCGGTAGTTTCAGTGTCTGAACACGGCTACTCGCAGCGTTCAGTTTAATGCCCGAATGCGAACATACGAGTCGTGAACATCAGTTGCTGTTGGAATATGTATCCTGGTTGAGATGACTTTTGGCGCTAATTTTGAAGTGTGTGTCTTCAGCTCGGTGCCGTCCCTCCAGCCAAATTCAACCGAGACCGGCCCGGCTGGAGGGATCTGATGGATGCCATATAGCTGAGCGTCAATCAACGCTGCGGGGCGTCCGGGCGTGTGCATTTGGACTCGCACCAGGGCTTTAGAAACTCCAGCGTCAGTCACGTCAGCAGCACCTGCCAGCCATCCGCTTGAAAATTCATTGTCCGCCTGAATGTCGGCGACCGCAAAGTCGGACCACGTGCTTCCCGAGTCAGTCGACACGGCCAAACGAATCTCGCACCCTTCGGTTGGTGGCACGGGCAGCTGATAACGGACGGCAGCTCGGACCTCAGTTAACATTGTTGGAGCAGCTACCTTGAACACCACGTGGCACCGTTCGGTGTTAGTGGCGCAATATGCCAGTCTGTCGTTTGTCGACTTGATTCTGTATGAAAGATTACTGGATCGCATTGAAGATTCTTCAATCGTCGATAGCGCTGCTTCTGACAGCCCAAAATTGGGCAACACCGCTACCACCGCACGTTGTGTTGAACGATAGTCGACGTCACATCCATTGGCGGTTAGTCGAGGGTAGATTGCCTGGCTGACCTGAGTCGTCGTCGTAAATTTCAATGAGTCTAGTCCTGAGTTTTCGCGAAATGAAAAACGAAC
Organism: Fuerstiella sp.; assembly: GCA_041689795.1. Classification (GTDB taxonomy): domain Bacteria; phylum Planctomycetota; class Planctomycetia; order Planctomycetales; family Planctomycetaceae; genus Fuerstiella. The sequence goes on from JBDNFN010000381.1 coordinate 9,395, forward strand.
GCGCCATCCGTACCGGCCTTTGACAACGTCAGTCACGTCAACTGCAAAGTTTCTTTCTGCAGCCATCAATCTGATATCGACCCCGTTCGAAAGATCAACGCTGCTCCATGTCTGTCCCTGATCGGCTGAAGCTTCGCATGTAACCGTACCAATGAGTCGGCCTTCTATTACCAATCCGTTTGTGGCTGAAGCAGACATTGGATTGGCGTCGTCTTTAGGATCCCCGCAGATGACGTAGGGAGAAAAGTGTTGGAACGTGACGGTCGCCTGCTGTTTGTTCACACTGTGCAACTGTGGGCTGTGAAGCTGGTGTCCTGTGTTGTTCGAAATGTCCGACATTCCTTCGCGACAGGCATCGGAACTTAGCTTTGGCTCATAAACAAATTCACCATTGCAGTACGTGGCCTCACCTCGAGCGTTCGACGAGCTTTCTTCGTGGTATGGATTTTCTTTGTCGAAATACGTCCATTGACGGTGTGGTCCTCCCTGCTGATGTTGCCAGAATCTCCGTTTCTCAGGACCTCCAAAATGATCTCGGTCGTACCATCGAGTAAACGACTCGCCTGCTCGTAGAGAAACAATACCCGGATGCGCCGCATAGCCACCATTATACAGGCGATACCATGAATCTCGTTTTGAGACTTCCTGCCAACCGGCTTTCATGGTGTTGAAATCTTCGGGCCATGCGAACGGATAATGTGGCAATGGCGATTTTACTGAATCAGCCAGCGCGGGATCCAGTTGTAGATCGTTGTATCCGGCCACTATGCCGTCCCGGCGAAACAGCAGTCCTGCCATGTCGGTGTCGAATGCATGCCACTGGTTGTCGTAGAATATTTCGCTGTTGACGTGTTGCGGAAATTCTCGGCGTCGGGCCGGCATCTCCAAAGCCTTCCAGTAGACTTCGTTCCAGGCATGCACGGTTCCACAAAGACCATAGCCATAAGAAAATCGGCCTCGGTTGGCATCGAAGACCACCGTTTCATAGTCACCCGCATCTTTCGAATCGGGAATGCGGCCGGGTACGGACCATTCCATTGGCGACATCAAATGCCACTGATGAGTCAGAAACCACAGGTACAACGCGATCGCTTTGTCCTGTGGTTCTTTCTTTTCCTTGACAGCAAACCGGACACATTCCTCGGGAGTCTGGAATGCTCCTTCACCGGCATACAGCGGATGGTCGGTTTTGAGCGTAACGTCACCGACACCGCCAAACGCGTTCGATGACAGATACAATGTGACCGCCAATAACCTCAATGTACGTGTCATTCGGTTCCGTTCTTCAAAGGGTCTTTCGTTCTGGACTGACAAAGGAGTCCGTTGCTATTCAGATATCAGGACCGTGCATTCGGGAAGTTTCTGTCTCAAAGCTTGCGCTCCTTGCGTGCTGCAGCCTGTGTTGTAAACGTCGAGTAATCGCAATGTCTTTATTCCGACCAGTTCCGACAGTCCTTGATTCGTGATTCCTTTGTTTGCTCGAAGACTCAATTCTTCAAGCGAACGATGGCCTTTGAAGAATACCGCCATGCCAGCATCTGTGACAGCGTTTCCTCCGGCATTCAGGATTTTCAGTTTTGGTAATGATCGGAACACGTTGCAGCTTTTGTGTTCGACAAGTCCTGCCCCGTACACATCCAATTCCTCAAGCTGATTCATGCCCTTGATCGCAATAAAGCCATCTATGCCAAATTGTGTTTCTCCAACATTTAACTTTCTCAGATTCATTCGGCCATTGCGTTTAAAACCCGCTCCCGTCACTGCGGTGAACGACACGTTAAGAGATTCAATTGTTGAGATCTGTGCAAGATACGAAAGTGATGCATCAGTAATTCGTGTTTTTGCAAGATTCAGTTCTACAATCGGCAGCGCTGAAATAGCTTCAACGACGGAATCATCGATTTGAGTGTTCTGCAAGTCGACGATGGCAAGGTTCTGCAACTTCGCAAATGCGGCGGCAGACGCAGGTGAGACCGTTGTACCGGAAACGTCCAGCGATTGAAGTCTCGGCAGCATGCTGAGTTTGTCTATCAGACTATCGTTTGCCTGCGTTGCTGCCAGTTTGATTTCAGTGAGTGATGAAATCTGTGCCAATGCCGCAAGTTGTTCAGATTGAATGCCAGAACCATTCAGTGATACAGATTTGAGGTTCTTCATAGCCTGAAGTTGCTGAAGTCCCTGTGCCGTAAATTCATTGCCGCTACGGATGTCGATTTCCGTTATTGCTGCTGCAGCTTCTGGCGACTCCGCAATTCTGGCGATGGCGGAGTCTGTGATATGTTCAGGTTTTAAGCTTAGGAACTCTGCTATCAGTTCTTCGGGGGCAGGTTGAGGCTGAGTGCTTTTGGCTTCCGGTGGCTTTGTTGCCGCGGGGGATTTCTGTTCTATCGGCGCAGCCGTATCAGAGGATTTGTCGGCGTCGCCCGAGACCGATGATTTTACATCATCAACGACGGAACCGACCTGGTCGCACCCGGCGGTTGGGAATACTGCCAGCAACAGCAGAGTTGAAATACACCAATGGAAGGTGATTCTGGTGAGTCGCATAAAGTACCTCCGCAGGAAAGAATGGTGAATATATTTCCGCATTCTGTTCGCTGACTCACCTTGCTTCAAGCCGCTACGTCTCGTTATCCGCTGCCATTGCATTTTCGTCCGAAGTGATTTGTGTGACTCGCACGCCATCTCCTGTGTCCGGGCTAAGCTGGTAAACTCGGTCGGCATAGCGCAGGAAATTGCCAACATTGTGATGACTCACCATCAGCACCTGAAAACCCAGCGCCGTGCCGGCTTCGTGCACGATCCTCACAAGCCGTGGAACAAGATCGGGATGCAGCCAGCAATCCTGTTCGTCAAGCACCAAGAAACGTCGATGTCGATTCTGATCAAGGCCAGTGACTGCAAACATCCGCAGGCCAACAGAGACAATGTTGGCGACAGATCCGCCCTGCCCTTTCATGATGTCTTCTGAGTTTCCATTGCGTTCAATGGAAAAGTCGACGTGAGCCGCGTCTCGCCTGAATTCTGCTTTTGCCTTGAATTCAATCGGTTGTTCGAGCACTTCCTGCAAGGCCTTGGTCAACGTTGTTTCGATCGTTCGAAGTTCACGTTCAAACAGATCGTGGCTCAGAGTTTCCAGGGCGGACGTTACCTGGTCAGCAATGTCCAGAAAGCTGCGAATTTTAGCGAGCTCGTTTTGCTGCTGGTGTTGCTGACGCAATAGTTCAGAGCGTTTGCCCTGCAATCGTTCAAAACGAATACGCGCATTACCGGGTGATGTTGTTTGGTCAGAGTTCCCATTTGGGACGATTGATTCATTCTCTGTGGACGTTGGCATATCAGCTGATTCAATTTGACGGTGTGTTGTGAGTCAAAGGTGAATTGGATTTCATGAAAGTGAAGAATCAAAAGGCAACATGCTTATCTTCTTTCTTGTGCGCGTTCTATGAAATGACGTAGCGAAACTGGTGTAGGTTTTCGGTCGATGAAACCACAGGACAATGCCGAAAGTCTTGACGACTTCCGCCACGAGTGACCACACTTTTTCGTCACTTGCTCTAATCCAACGTGAAGTCCGTGTTCTGGTTCCGCTTCAGGTTGCACGCCGGTTCTTTACTGTCACTGAATATTGTGAAAGGCAGGGACAACGGAACAACTCAGCTTTTTGAACTGTACAGTTTACCGGCACGTAGCGCCAGCGAGTGAGTCATGAAATCGCTGGAACTTCTTGCTTGCAAGGCAGTGGCTAACAGGTCTGTTTTGAAAATAGAATGTGACCTGTAGCGACTCTGACAAATTGGTCACAGTAATTGCGGTCAGTAGATCTCTGTCATTTACGGATTCCTTTTGATTGCGTTCAGGCGTTTCGGGCCGCTGACGAATGGGCAATCTTCCGCAAAAAACGCAGCAGCATATCAGTATTTGATGTCACTCCAATGCGTTGAGACGTGCCAATGGACGAGGCGGTTGAGTTGTCAGTCGGACCAGCGATCCACAGCTGGCGACCTTGCAGCAGGTTCCAGCCACCAAATTTACGGCCGATGTCCAGCGCTTGGCACAGGCGAGCCGGACTGCTGCAAAGATCATGACTGTTTACAATACCGCGTCGCTGCTGCATCAGTGGGATTCCGTGCAGAGGTTGAATGGCCCGAATCAGCACCACCGATCCGACGCCGGGCATTTCTGTGACGACATTAAAACATTGTCGCGCGTGAATTGTGCACACCTGCGAAGTAACTGCTGGTGCAAACATGCTTGCGCTCTTTCGGCCAAGGCCACGGAAGGAGTGTGACGCCGAATCCCCTTTTGCCAGGTAAGCCTCTGTTTCCACTATTCGCCCCGCCGCTAATCCCTGGCGGTTACGACGACACAGAATCATTCCCAGCAGTTCCCGTGCGACGATGGCTGGATCGCGGCCAAAGAATGACTGCTGAATGGGATCAAACTTCACAGGAGTTTCAAAATCACGGTCGGCACGTATGCGTCCGGAAACGCTGTTCAGGATTGTTATTGTTTTCGGCGGAAGGGTGTAGAGTTCTGCCCAACATCGGCTTATGTCTGTTTAGGTTCGCCAGCCTCAATTTGTTCAAGGTCATTGACGATGCCTTCCAGAAGCGTTTGATAGGCCGCTCGACGTTGTTCGTTTTCTTCTTCCATTTGCTTCAGTCTGGTTTCCAGCTCGGCAATGTCGTGCGTGCCGAATTTATCTGTTGCTTCGGCTTGTAGTTTTCTGAGCTCTTTATCCGCGTTGCTCAGGTCACTTTCTGCGCGGATTTTTTGAGTGTTCAGTTGCTCGTATTGCTGTTGCAATTGTTCGATGGATTGAACGTCGCCGCTGGCTGGTGGCGTTTTAGTTTGCTTGCTTGCCATTGATTACCTCTTCCGCCAATCGCCGTACTTCTGTAGCGACCGGTTCTTCATAATTTTTTAGATGTGTTTGCAGGTAGGCCATTAAACCGGCTCCTGTTTCCGTGCGTCGTGCCGTGAGTTCTTTGAGGTCGGCGATAAAGCCGGAGCCTCCAGCAGTTGTTTCGTCGTCGCCCTGTACCTGGTGATGAAAGACTTCTTCGAATGGCTGATGAGGCACTGTCACCCATTCCGCCAGCCATTGCTGACCGTTTTTCAGGCTCAAGAGGAGTCGATCCGATTTTTTTGTTTCGTTCGTCTCATCGATGGCAGGCTGGACATGACTTAGCGATTCGTCAGTGCCAGCGGGCCGTAACTTCAGGACCGCCGGTAGATGTTCTTTGGACGCGTCGCTGCGACTTCGGCGGGCGATATTTCCTGGAGTAAACCAGTGGGTGTGTTCTCGGACGACCGTTCCGAGACGTCGGTGAATGTGTCCGTTCACAATCACATCAATACCCGGGATTGGTTTTGGCCGAATGCGTCCTGCTTCTTCGTAGCCGGGGATCAGTATGTCGTGATGGGTGATCCAAACGACAAGATCAGCTGCCCCGCCGTTAGATTCAAAAGACTTAGGTAGCTTCTCGCCCCAAACCGTGCCACCCACGACGATTTTTCGACCGCCGATGACACCCGTCCAGACGGAATTTTCGTTCAGACGACGCAGGTGACCGGAACGAAACAAAACGTTGATTGAATCATTGGGCTTGAGGAAGTTTTCTCGAACATCATGATTTCCGTAAATGGCGGGCAGTGGTTCGTCGATGCAATCGATGATTTCAGAAAGCAACCAGTTCGGATTATCCTGAGGCAGTTGGAACAGATCGCCCAGCAGGAATGGCTGCAATCTGTTTGCTTTGGCATAGTTCAGACACCAGCGGAACTTTTTCAGAATGACTTCTGGGTAGTTGTCGCAGCGAAATCCGGGAACCCTCGCTTCAAGATGTGGGTCGCCAATAAACAACAAGCCCTCAACCGACACTTCCGTGCTTGCGTCAGTTAGTGTTTTGACTGGTGCGGTCTGCGTGTTATCCCGTGATGTATGTATCTCGATTTCTGAGTCAGCAACTGTACCGCTCTTGGTTGGCGGCTCTTCATCATCGAAGTCATCAGGGAACAGCAGATTCATAACGAATCCCCCTTCTTCACAGACGACGAGTGGTCGTGAAACGCGAGGCCGGGTGCTGCGGCAATTAGTTGCTCTGGATCAAGTCTTGCTCCACATGTTGGGCAGTCAGGACTTGCCGCCACAAACGTTCGGACGGCCGCCATGCAGTTCTTGAGCGACTGCAACGCGTCGTTCAGGTTCGATCTCAATTCGGCGAGCGATTTTTCAGACTGTTTGATTGACTGCAGCAATTCTCGCAGCGGGACGCCATCTGTCAGAGCTGGCACAGTCTTGAGTGCTTTAAATCCAATCAAGGTATGTTGCTTCTGCCGCATCTGAAGCGTTCGCTGTCTGAGCTGTCTGATGATTTCCGATAACTCGGCCGTCGAAGCGGGTTGCTGCTGAGCATTCAGTTGAGCATAAACTGCCAGCCGCTGCTGTAGCTTATGATTGTGCAGTTTTGCCGCAGGCAGTTGCAGGACTAGCGATACTAAACGTTCCGTATTTGATAATGCTGGCGGCGGCTTCAGTTTGAAGAATGCCGTTGTGGTCTGTTCAGCGACGTGTAATCCAGACTCTGTGTTCTTCAGACTGCTCAGTAATTGACGGCATTCAATCGCCGGGTGAGTTTCGGGGGGGCGTTGCAATGGTTTACAGGCTGACAAAACGTCGTCAGCCTTTCGATGCGTCAACGACACTGTTTGCAGATTTGCAATCGCTTCTCGGGCACCGTCAACGTCGTTCTGTTTGGGTGGTTCCTGCAGGTGACTCAGAGTGTTTGACCGCGAGAAAAGACCGGCAATTTTAGATTCATGGGCGATGAGATCACTGGTCAGCTGTCGTAGATACCCAATTGCCTGGGCCACAGAGTTGATCTTCGCAAAGTCCTGTTCCGCATTCTGCAGACGCTGCTCAACTGCGTCCATTGTCGCGAACTGGCCGAGATCAGCAGTCGTTGTGGCGGCCGCTGATTCAAGTTTTTTCGCATCGCGTTTTTGTTCGGTCACTCGCTGGCGATGCCGGTGTTGCATCGTAATCAGGTGAGTCGCATCAGAAGAGGAAGCGAAGAATGAAGCAGCTCGACTGCCTGGATCTCCCAGCAGGAAAATCGGTGACTTCTGTTCTCCGAAGTGAACGTCGTAATTTCCGGCTGTTTTTCCGGCCTCTGTTTCGACAGTTGGCAACTTCAGCAGTGACTGTAATTCCTGAGGGACTTCGCTGCGGCCCAGTCGGTGGATGTCTTCACCGTTAAGCGTGTAACTGATTTTACCCTTCCTGCGATTCCAGCACAGTGTGTGCCCATCGTCCGTTTCTGCGGTGATGATGCATTCTTTTTCGCCGTGTCGAACAACGTGACTGGACGCGGTGTTTGTTGCCAGAATCTGCAACGCCGCAACGACCGCCGACTTGCCGCAGTTATTGGGGCCGGTTAGCACAGTCAGCCCCTCCGCCAATTCAATGACGGTGTGCTTGTGTGACATAAAGTTTTGCAGCGTGATCCGTCGCAGCATATCAGGAAACTCAGAAAGCCCCGCATTCGACGTTGGCCGGACAGGAGACAATCCGGTCTGCTTTCAGTCGTCTGCGTTTGAACGATAACCAACGTAGCATATTAGCAGGCTGGGGCAGGAAAAGAACAGTTGCTGCGCAGAACGCGGGCTGTGTCGTGCAAAGAGTCTGTGAAGTGAGTGAGGATGTTTTAGTAGCTAGCCTGTTGGTTCTGACTGAGCGCTGTCCCGTGCAATCGGTGCCCGCTTTGTGGGTTGCCCGCCGCTGACTGTTTGCAACTCACTCAGCGTAGGTATTCGCTCAGTTGTGAAAGTGAATTTACTCCTTAAATGTCACTTTTGGGGAATGCGTTCGTAACTCATCGTCATCACGTGGAACTCTTTTTCAACCGATGCCAACAGGTCGCCTGGTGTGTCCGGGTGTGTCCGGGTGTCGTCGTTGCCAGCACCAACGATCATGTTGTTCAGCTGGATCGAGCAAAATATTTTGCGGAATGCTGGGGCTGTGAACTCGTTGAAATAAAAGCCGTCGGACACGTCGAAGGCGTGACTGGAGACGGCGAATGGCAGGAAGGTTTACGACTTCTTAATTGGCTTAGCCAAAGTGTTCCGGGCGATCAAAGCCCCATGAGGCTGCCAGAGCGTCCGCCGCTTCCTCGATATCTGTGATCGCTCCCCAGCCACCATTACGTAAAAACGCGTGAGCAAACTCGTGAGCAATCACGTAGAGTGCGAATGGCTCTGAAGTGTGGTTCAGCTTGGGGCGCAAGACAACTCTTCTGCTGCCCTGCCCCGGCGGGCCCGGAGTTGGCATGAACAGAGTCCAGCCGACGCCCGGTTGATAGTTGTCAATTTCTACGCCAAATCGAGCATCGTCCAGAAAGTCACGCTGGACTTCGGGTGGCAGATTTTCAAGCACCAACAGAACACGCCGCTGCAGTTCCGGATACTTGGCAAATGGTTCTGCGTAGATTGCGAAAACCATGTTTGAACCTGTTTTCTGGCTTCGGGTCCGTTGTGATCACAAGGCACTGGGTCGGTAGAGAACGCCGTGAAGATCAATCGGAGACAGTTGCAGCGAGTTGAATAAGTTTGCGATCAATTGAAAATAACAATTTAACGACTCTGAACCGAGCATCAAAAAGAAAAGCCCGGCATTTATCAATGCCGGGCTTCCGTTCAATTTCAGATTCGCACTAAGTCTGGCTTAGTACATTTCTTCATCGTGGTCGTGTCCGCCACCCTTTTTGTCGGCTTTTGGAGCTTCAGCGATCAACGCGTCGCTGGTCAAAAGCAGGATAGAAACACTGGCTGCGTTCTGCAGAGCAGTACGAGTCACTTTGGTTGGGTCGATCACGCCGCCCTTGACCATGTCTTCGTACTTGTCTGTGGCTGCGTTGTAGCCGAAGTTGCCTTCAAGGTTAGAAACCTTTTCGCAAACAACAGCACCATCAACACCCGCATTGTCAGCGATCTGAGTCAGCGGTGCTTTGCAGGCTCGAACGATAATGTCGAAGCCGACCTTTTCGTCGTGAGACAGCTTGGAAGGCTTGATGGCTGCAGAAGCTCGAAGCAATGCAACGCCACCGCCGGGAAGAATTCCTTCTTCAACAGCAGCACGAGTTGCGTGTAGAGCATCTTCAACGCGGGCCTTCTTTTCCTTCATTTCGCTTTCGGTGGCAGCACCGACGTTAATCTGAGCAACACCACCGGCAAGTTTCGCAATTCGCTCTTCAAGCTTTTCGCGGTCGTAGTCGCTGGTGCTGTTTTCCATTTCGCGTCGAATCTGGTCGATGCGAGCTGTGATGTCAGCCTTCTTGCCGCCACCTTCGATAACGGTGGTGTTGTCCTTGTCGACAACAATTTTCTTAGCCTGACCAAGATCGCTCAGTTCAATGTTTTCCAGCTTGATCCCGAGGTCTTCGAAGATCGCCTGGCCACCAACCATGATCGCGATGTCCTGCAGCATGGCTTTACGACGGTCGCCGTAGCCTGGTGCCTTAACAGCAGCAATCTTGAATGTGCCTCGAAGCTTGTTGATCACCAAAGTTGCCAAGGCTTCGCCTTCAACGTCTTCTGCGATAATCAGCAACGGCTTGCCGGAGTTAACGACCTTTTCCAGAACTGGAACGAGGTCTTTGATGCTGCCGATTTTCTTTTCGTGAATCAGCACGTAAGCATCTTCAAGAATGCATTCCATGCCTTCTGAATCGGTTACGAAGTACGGCGACAGGTAGCCTCGGTCGAACTGCAGACCTTCAACAACGTCGAAGTTTGTTTCAAGGCTTTTGCCTTCTTCAACAGTGATAACCCCGTCCTTGCCAACCTGCTCCATTGCATCGGCAAGAATGTTGCCAATTTCAGAGTCGTTGTTGGCTGCAACCGTACCGACCTGAGCAATTGCTTTTTTGGTGCGGCATTCAGTCGCCATGCTTTTCAGCTGAGCTGTTATTTCTGTGACAGCTTTGTCCATGCCCCGCTTCATTTCGAGCGGGCTGACACCGGCTACGACAGCTTTCAGGCCTTCTTTGTAAATGGCTTCTGCCATCACGGTCGCAGTTGTAGTACCGTCTCCGGCGACGTCTGAAGTCTTGCTGGCGACTTCCCGCACCATGCGAGCACCCATGTCTTCGAACTTATCAGAAAGTTCGATTTCGCGAGCAACGGTAACGCCGTCTTTCGTGACTGTCGGAGAGCCAAAGCTCTTCTCAATGATGACGTTGCGACCGCGTGGGCCAAGAGTCCCTTTAACGGCTCGTGCCAGCTTCGTGACGCCACGACGCATAGCTTCCTGAGCTTCCTGATCGAAGGCAATAATTTTTGCCATGGTGGAGTTTCTCCGGTTCAGATTGAAATTCTATGGAACTGAAATAACAGTCTGAATGCTTCTTTCATTCGTCATGCAGTACAAGGACCGACACGGTCGACATGCGGCACACACGCAAGAAGTCATTCAGATTAGGTGGTAGATGTCCGTTGTTCTGCCAGCTTTGGAAAACTAAACGCTGTCAGCAGGACACCTGATTTTTCGTTCGACTCAGACAGAATCGAGCACTTGTTTGACGACTTACAAAGTCGCCATGATGTCGCCTTCGCGGAGCAACAGGTAGTCGTTGTCGCCGACGCTGATTTCATCGCCAGCGTAAGAACTGAAGATGACCTTGTCACCTTCTTTGACAGTTAGGGGAACGCGTTCACCCTTGTCGTTAACATGGCCATCGCCGATCGCGATGACTTCGCCCTGTTGTGGGCGGCCCTTGGCTGAATCTGGCAGTACGATTCCGCCTGCCGTCGTCGATTCAGCTTCGGCTCGCTTCAGCACAACTCGATCGCCCAAAGGTACGATGCGAGTACCGCTTGTAGAAGCCTTCTTTGCCATTACTCTCTCCTGACCAGATTGTTGATTGTGCCGCCCCGCCGCCTCTGAAAATTTGACTGGCATTGCGTCACCCTTTAACCAGCGGCCGGTCATCCGGCCGCCGCACGTTGTTCTACCTCAGCCGATTACCAGCCTCAAATGGCAGACACGGACGTAATAAATTCCAGTTGCGAATGGCGTGCCAGTGGAACTGCGCAGTTGTAAGTTGTTTTGTGACAAATGGTTGTGTTTGGCGTTGTTTTTTCAAAACGCCAGTCCCTGCCGTTTTGACCGCTACCGCAATTCTCGCCACAACGTCCACTACGCACTTTTATTACACAACCGCTTCGATGTTCCAGCCGTCGCGGTATTCACGTCGAAGCCACTTATTGGCCGCATCGTGGTTGGTGATTTTCATCGCGTCTGCGTCCCAATTCAGCTGCTCATCACGATATCGCACCGCAATATTCCCCAAAAGCACGGCTTCTGTCAGAGGGCCACCATATTCAAAACCGTCGCTCGGCTGTATTCCAGTCAGGCAGCCATCGATCCAGCCGTGATAGTGGTTCTGGTTGTCGGCTTCTTCGATCTTGGTTTCCGGGTAAATTCTTGGGGCTCCCACGTGCGGCAGGACCAGGCTTCCGTTGTTGCCAATAAACAGTGAGCCACTTGATGGCAGGCCTTCATTTGCCGGCAAATGAGCGCCGCGAGTGCTCGGGAGACGTCCTCCGTCGTACCACGTGATCTGCAGTTTGTCAGCCACTGTGTATTCTGTTCCCGGAAACGTGTAGTTGACTGTGGTCTGTGCTGGCCAGACCTCATCATTTATTCCGCTATGATCGGCTTTGAAGTCAATTGGTGCTTTCGCAATCTTCAACGCTGTGAATACGGGATCGAGAATATGACACCCGAAATCGCCAAACGCTCCGTTGCCAAAATCCTGCCAGTCACGCCAGCCCCATGGATGGTAAACCTTCCAGTCGCCAAACGGACGCATCGGAGCAACACCGACCCACAGGTCCCAGTTCAGTGATGCCGGTGGCTCAACAGATGCTGTCGGTCGACTGATATGAAACGATTTGCCGTGCCCGGTCGCTGCACACCAGCTGTGAACCTGTTGCACCTTACCTATTGCGCCGGACTGAATCGCCTGCACGGCAGTGCGGTAGAATTTGTGAGAATGAATCTGGTTTCCAAGACGAGTAATCAGGTTTGATTTTTTTGCCTGCAGTGTCATTTGCCTCGCTTCCCATACGTTATGAGTCAGTGGCTTTTGGCAATACACGTGCTTGCCCTGACGCATCACATCAAGGCCTATATAAGCGTGCATATGATCTGGGGTTGAAACAGTGACGGCGTCGATTCTGTCGCCGTGTTTTTCAAGCATTTCGCGATAGTCCTGAAACACGGGAGCTTCCGGGTTCAGTTTGCTCGCCTCCACCGTGCGAGAAAGGTCAACATCTGCGAACGCAACGTATGCTGCTTTTTCGTGACTTGCCATCTCCCTGATGTCAGAAAGTCCTTTTCCCTCGCAACCAATGCCTGCCAATTGCAGTTTCGAATTCAGGTTCTGTCCGCGAACAATTGCCGGTGCGCCAATCGCAGAAGCTGCCAGGGCTCCGGCGGCCGTCGACTGTAGAAACGATCGTCTGTTCAGCATTGTGAGACTCCAACTCGAATAGTAAAAATACAACTTTCCGGTTTGCAGGCTATCGCTCGCGACATGGAGTTACACGCCATTGCGAAAAAATTTGATCATCTCGGGTTATTTGAAGCAGTGTCTCATCCATGCCTTCTAGGCGCATTGAATTCAAATAAAAGAGCGTCCCAGGAAAACCTGGGACGCTCAATGCTCAGGACGGCAAGGCGGGCCATTGCTTGCCAATCCCTTACGAATGTGAAACTGAGCACGGTGCGTGCCAAAGTGGTTAAGAAAATTCACGATTGTTTCAAGGCATGAAACTGCCACAATGTATGGCGTGCAAATTTCCCCTGAGTGATTTCGCTGCATCATTTCGCTATCGGTCTGATTAAGTTTGCGCTAGTGAACAAAACATGACAGCCGCAAACCGCAAAGTCTCCATTGCAAAACACGATTGCGTTTGTTGAATCTGCTTAATGCCGACACTGTGGCAGTTTTTATATGTTGAAAATGCACGCTTCCTACCATTGGTTGTCGAGTCGCAGTAGCATCCGCGAACAGTTTTAGCTTGCAGAGAAACCTTGTACGCTGGGTCATTCGATGTCGCTTTCCATTCCCGTTGCCGCTGACATCAAACTTGCCGAGTCTGTTGTTCACTCTCATATTTCTCCGGCGCCGCTTATTCGTTCGTACGCTCTGGAACACAAACTGAGGTTCGGGCAGGTTCGTCGAGTTTGGCTCAAGGATTATGGCTGGACGCCAGTTGGTTCATTTAAAGTCATGGGTGCTTTGAATTGGATGCACGCAAATAATGAACGTATTGGTGACCGCCCTGTCGCCGCTCATTCGTCCGGTAACTTTGCGTGTGGCATTTCTTACGCTGCAATGAAATATGGTAAACGTGTCATCATTGTCATGCCGGACAGTGCTCCGCAGGTGAAGTTTGACATGGCCAGGTCGTTCGGTGCAGAAATTCGCACCTATAATAGTGAGACCGATCATTTAACGGGGGAACGTGATCGCATTACTGGCGAAATCGCCGATCAGGAAGATGCCGTGCAGGCGTCTCCTTATGATGATCCGTTTGTGATTGCTGGCAACGGAGTCGGTGGTTTCGAAATCACCGACGAGCTGCAGCGAATGGGCCGGCAAATGTCTCATTTTCTGTGTCAGGTCAGTGGAGGCGGGCTGATGGCGGGACACTCGCTGGCGATTGCTGAACGTTCGCCGATGACGCACGTTATCGGTGTCGAACCGGACGGAGCGGATGATTTTCGGCAGTCGCTGAATTCCGGGGAGCGAGTTAGTGTTGAGAGGCCTCACAGTATTTGCGATGGTCTGCTTTCTTACGATGTGGGGAAACATAATTGGCCGATCCTGAAAAAATGCGTACACTCGACCGTGGCCGTTCCTGATCCGGTGACCATCGCTGCTATGAAGTGGCTGTACACTGCACACGGGCTTCGTACGGAACCTTCCGGAGCCATCGCCACGGCGGCAGTGTTGTCCGGCCAAGTGTCAGTTGAAGGTGATGGCGATTTGGTAATCGTTGTCAGCGGCCGAAATCTGGACGAAAATCAATTTAGAAAATGGATTGCCGATTAGTGATTTGTGCTGGACTTAGTGGTGTCGGAAAATCTTAGCTGCGTGGCCTGACTCGGGGGCGAAGGACACTTCCGAAGAGTGTCTTCATTCGACGGGTTAGTTGAGTATGCTAAAAACCTCGCACTGATCAGTTCGCAATCAGCGTTAACGAAACCACATCGGCCGCATAGCTTTACATGTACGATATCATTGGAGACATTCACGGCCACGCCGATGAACTTGTGGAACTGCTGACGAAACTTGGCTACGCCGATGTTGGCGGTTGTTTTCGGCATCCCCAGCGGCGGAAAGCAATCTTCTGCGGCGACTTCATTGATCGCGGCCCCAACATTCCGGATGTTGTACGAATCGCAAAATCGATGGTGCAGAACGACGCGGCTCTAGCGGTGATGGGCAACCACGAATTCAACGCGTTGGCTTATCACTCAAAAGATCCGGCTTGTCCGGAAAACTACCTTCGTCCTCATAACAAAAAGAACGAGCAGCAGCATAGTCAAACGCAGCAGCAGTTCGACGCCGATGAGTTGCAGGCTGCACTCGACTGGTTTGCAACGTTGCCAGCCGCTTTGGATCTTGGACAACTGCGAATCGTACATGCGTGCTGGAACGATTCCGACATTCAGACGATTGCTGCTGGCGCTTTGAAGTACGGTGCATTCTCACCGAGCTTTCTGAAGCTGGCCACCACAAAAGGATCTTCTCTTTTCCAATCGATAGAACGAGTGATGAAGGGCCCGGAACTGCCGCTTCCTGAAGGTGTGACGGTGACGGATAAAGAGGGCAACATTCGCAAACGCATTCGCATTCGATGGTTCGAGTCTCCCAGGCAGCATACATGGGCGACCTATTCCTTACCTGTTAAAAGTGATTTGCCGAATCTTCCCGTACCGACATCTGCTCCAGCTGTTCCGTATCCCGAGGACGCGCCGCCGGTGTTCGTAGGTCACTTTTGGCTACCCGACGAACAGCCAATGCCGCTTAAGCCGAACATCGCGTGTCTTGATTACAGCGTTGCCAAATACGGCATGTTGTGTGGTTATCGATTTGACGGAGAAGCTACGTTGACTGGCGAGAAATTTGTGACGGTTCGAAGCCATCATCGCGGAGAGCCTGCGTGACCATGACGACGGCAGCTGAAACAATCCGCGTTCGTGGAGCACGCACGCATAACCTCAGAAACGTCGACGTGGACATTCCGCTGGGGAAACTGATCGTAATCAGCGGAGTCAGCGGCAGCGGTAAAAGTTCGCTGGCATTCGATACAATCTTTGCGGAAGGACAGCGACGTTATCTGGAAAGTGTGTCTGTGCACACTCGTACTTTGCTAAAGCAGTTGCCTCGACCGGATGTGGACGAAGTCAGCAGTCTGCCACCGACGGTCAGCGTCGATCAGCGAGTTACAACGGCACCGAGCCGCAGCACATTGGCTGTGACGACAGAAATCTATGACTACCTGAGACTGTTGTATGCGCGTGCGGGCACAGCTCATTGCACTGGATGCGGAAAACCAGTCGAAAGCCAGTCCGTCGACCAGATTGTCGCTCGAATTCTGCAGCGTCCCGAACGCGCAAAACTGATGATTCTGTCGCCGATGGTGCGAGCTCGCAAAGGTGCTCACAAAGACGTCTTCGAACGTATAAGTCGCAACGGATTTGTGCGTGCCAGAGTAAACGGCGATCTGTTGGATATTGCTGATGTTCCCGACCTTTCAGTAAGTAAGGCTCATCACATTGATGCGGTCATCGATCGCATTATTTTAAAGGATGGCATCCAGCAGCGTCTCCGAGAATCCATCGAACTGGCTGTTCGTGAAAGTGATGGTACCTGTATTGTCTGCGAACAGGTTGACGGAAGCTGGACCGATCAATTGTTCAGTACCAGGTTTAACTGTGCGGATTGCGATCTTAGCTTTCCTACACCGGAACCTCGCGCATTTAGTTTCAACAGTGTTTGGGGAGCGTGCCCGGACTGCGAAGGATTCGGTATCAAAGGCCTGGCCGAAGAAACAGACGACATCACAGTCTTTCGCAAAGCGCCGTGTGATACGTGCCATGGTTCTCGGTTGCAGCCATTTGCTCGCGGAGTCACATTTCTTGGTAAATCGATCACCGACTTTACTCAGCTGAGCGTCGATGATGCGCTGCTGGCTGTGGCTGATTGGCAGCTTTTACTAGCGGATGAAAGTACCGTGCGAGAGTCTGCCGTAGATGTTGCACGATTGCCGACGGAAGCGATTCTGGTCTCGAAACGCACTCTGCCGGATATTCTGCAGCGTCTTGAATGTCTAAAGAAGGTTGGTGTTGGTTATCTAACGCTTGATCGAGCAACCCGCACTCTATCTGGTGGTGAATTTCAGCGAGCTCGTTTGGCGGCGTGTCTGGGCACCGGACTTCACGGTGCGTGTTTCGTGCTGGACGAACCTACGGCCGGGCTTCATCCGCGAGACACTCAGCGACTTCTGCAAACCTTGCTGGCGATCCGAGATTCCGGAGCCACTGTGATTGTTGTGGAACACGACGGCGACATCATCAGAGCGGCCGATTGCCTGCTGGATCTTGGCCCCGGCGCCGGTGTCGAAGGGGGGCACCTGGTATTTGTCGGATCGCCGCTGGAAGCTGCTGCGATTTCAGAAGGAAAGACCGGACAGTATTTGCGCGGCGAATTCAGTCACCCTGCTGCGTTGATTGATGCTTCGCAGGAAGCTGTATCAGCGGATGCTGCGGACGCAGTCAAGTCGCCGCCGGTTGTGGTTGCCAATGCGGCGGATGCGCCGCGGTTAACAATTCGCAATGCTCGCCGCAACAATCTGCAGAACATTACTGTTGATGTTCCTTTGCAGAAACTGGTTTGTATTACTGGAGTCAGCGGTTCCGGCAAGAGTTCGCTAATTATGGAAACTCTGCTGCCGGTGGTCGAAAAGCAATGCAGCGGAAATCCTCGTAAAAGAAAAGCAGACGACGACGCGGATATTCGATTTGCCCTTGCTGATGTGGAATGCGATGCCATCGATGGGCTTGAACACATCCGCCGAGTTGTCGCGGTCGATAACAGTCCGCTGGGCCGCAACCGCCGATCGTGCATTGCGACTTACAGTAAACTGTGGGACGACGTACGTAAGATCTTTGCCAAAACAAAAGACTCGCGTGCTCGAGGTTTCGACGCTCGGCGATTCAGCTTCAATACGGGTGATGGTCGTTGCGGTGCCTGCAAGGGGACCGGGCTTAAAGATGTCCGGATGACGTTTTTGCCCGATGCCACGGTGCCCTGCCCCGATTGTCATGGCCAGAGATTTAACAAAGCAACTTTGGCCGCGCGGTTTGCTGGGAAGAATGTCGCCGATGTACTGGCGATGCGAGTTGACGAGGCGGCCGATTTTTTTCAAGAACTGGATGGCCTGCACCATTTAATGGAAACATTTCGTCGAGTCGGATTGGGATATCTGACGCTGGGGCAGCCCGCATCAACATTTTCCGGAGGAGAAGCACAGCGAGTCAAATTAGCAACCGAACTTGCATCCGGCCGTTCGGATGCGACTTTGTTTGTTCTGGACGAACCCACCAGCGGGTTGCATCCGGCCGATGTTGTCCATTTAAATCAGCTACTTCGCCAACTTGTTGTGGCGGGAAGCAGCGTAATTGTTGTGGAGCACAATACAGATGTGATGTTGGTGAGTGACTGGATTATCGACATCGGCCCCGAAAGTGCCACTGGTGGAGGCTTGGTGGTTGCGGCGGGAAAACCGAGTGAAGTGGCCGAAAATGCTCTGAGTCTTACTGGTCGGTACCTGAAAATCGGCAACTTTGGCCGGTCGGGGTAAAGAAAATTACGTTCGATCCGCAGGAAGTTATTTTTTCTGGTGGCAGACTATGGAAACCGAAACAAAAGGTTACTAGACTCCTGCACCGCGTGACACAGGGAGCCGAAAAGACCTTGAGTCGTGAGTCTGGACAGACAGTTTCGATTGTTGGCCCAGGCGAAAACGCATCGGGGCGTAGCTCAGCCTGGCTAGAGCGCTGCGTTTGGGACGCAGAAGTCGCATGTTCGAATCATGTCGCCCCGACTTTTTTCACTTCTTTGGTGTCAGGCACGAATGGCGTTGTCCACGGGTATTTTGCGTTTTTGCGACCGTGAATTGCCGCGACCGCGCAGCGTTGAAGAACGCGATCCGTCGCGTTCATAAATTTTAAGTTTTTTTACGCATGCAGACATGACGTCGATGGCGT
>JBDNFN010000382.1:0-10677 GCA_041689795.1 Fuerstiella sp.
CGGCCAGCACTCCACCGAACAAGCCAACTGCCAACCCCACGGTCTGGTTCCAGGGATGGTGCCTGATTGTTGTGCCGTGAATACTGACCAGTTCACGTATCTTCAGCAGGTGCATAATCCCAAAACTGCACCACACCACAGAGAGTATCAAAGGGGTCAGGTCTCATTGTTGACAGTGTATCCGGACGTCGGTTGGCCCTTGCGGAATAAATGACGTCATGGAATCCTGTCTGGGTTCAGTTTAGCCTGAGGACGCCTGGTTGTCATTCCCGAGGGGGCCGATGTGCTTTGCCGATGTTTCCCGTTTCTCGATTCATCCGAATGTTGCCAATCGTGAGCTCACTTTTGAACGCGTTACGGTGGGCGTCGCGCAGCGGCCAAGGCTTAGACGAAGTCCAGTCATCGAAGCAACAGAGGTTGATGTTGTCGTGGAACGAACTCATCCGGGACGCTCTCGGAAGGTGTACCACTGCGGGCAGGCCGAGCTGTAAAAGATGTCTCGCCAACTGGTGCGGTGAACTCGTTCGATTAATTCCAGCTTATTGCCGCAGGTGGGACACGGCCTGCCGCATGAGACGTCGGCGGCGTCCACCATATAAAGTTCGGCCCCTTCGCTGAGTCCACTCGGCTGTTGAAGTTCACGACATGTGTCCACGTATCGCTGGCAGTGACGGTTGCTAAAGCCACCGTAACCGCGTGTCTTGGTGAAGTCGTGCGGAAGTAAGGCAATAACGGGACATTCTACTTTGTAGAATGTCCCGTTATTCTCTCCGTGCTGACGCCGGACAATGTGGACACCATCATGCGCGGCGGGCACGCTGGAAAAATCAGGGCGACAATCTGGAACGCGACTACGGTCACGGCTAACAGAATCTATCCGTGGTCCTCAGGCTGATCATGATGCTGGCCTTCCTTGTGGACCAGACGCGGCAACTGAGCTGTCCGGTGTTCTAGGCCGCCTGGAAAAAGCAGGGGTCGAAGCGGAATCTGTGGGAGATGCTGCGCAGCCGTTTTGAGGAGTTCGTGTTCGACTCGATGACGGAGTTGTTCACGTCTGTGGTGCGCGGCATCGTCCGACAGCAGCCGGTGTTGCGGAATTCGTCGTAGATCCGCGGCGACGCCCACCGAAATCCCGCTGATTTTGAGCCGCTGGTCCAGCGCTGCGGACACGGTCCGTGCGCAGGTGCGAAACCAGCCGCCCTTCGCCAAGTTTAGTCGACGAATTGAACCCCTTGCCACCCGTCGACGCTCAACAATCGTTGACTTCCAGCGGCTGCACGTTAGCTCGGGCTAAATACGATGTGTGTCGGTTCAGTGACCGGGAATTGCTGATAAATCAGTGAACGCTGCAGAATACGGTTTCGTTCCGTCTGGGGCCTGTAGCTTCTTAGCAAAGTTCAGGAAGGCCGGCGTTTCAGACAACACGACTTGTATTTGCGACCGGATCCACAGGGGCAGGCTGCGTTTCTGTGTGTTTCGACGGGCTGTTTAGTTTCGCGCACGGCCGCAGAGCGAACCGATGCGTCAGCCGGTTGGGTTCGCTCTGCCGTTGAACCGCTGTTCATGACTAGCGCCGGAGGTTGTCCGCGTTTGACCAGAGACGCCATCGCAGCCATCGACGGACCGATATGATTGAAGAACTGTCGGTATCCCGCGCAGAGGTAGTTCAATCCGTCTTCGCCATCGGGAGTTTGCAGGAATCGATTTTTCGGACATTCGCCATTGCATGCGTCAAGGACTTCGCATCGGACACAATACTGCGGCAGAGAGTCTCGTTTTGCATCGCCGAACGCCTGCTGGCGACCGGAATTGACCAGCTCTTCCAGCGGCACTAGGTTCAGATTGCCCAGAAGATAATCCTGTTCCACAAAATGATCGCAGCTGTAAACATCTCCATTGTGTTCCATCGCCAATGCTCGGCCGCACGTTTTGCGGAACACACACAGCGAAGGTTCGATTCCCAGCCACGAACTCAGCGCCTGATCAAAGATCTGCACGAATACTCGACCAACGTCCTGCTTAATCCATTCGTCAAAAACACTCACGAGAAACCGGCCGAACTGATCCGGCAGCACACTGCGACTGGAAACTGCTGCGGCCGCCTGCGAAAACGGAGTTTGACTTGGTGCAGCAAAAGCATCGCCTTCTGCGTGGCGACCGATTCCAACCTGTTCCACAATTGGAATGAACTGTATGAACTGGCAGCCCGCATCACGCAGGTAGCGATAAATTCGAGCACCATGGTTTCCGTTTTCTCGATTCACGACGACAAGCGCATTGAATTCCACGCCGAATTTCTTGAGCTTCCGCAGCGCTGCAATTACTTTGCTATGACTTCCGTGCCCCTGATGATCAATTCGAAAAGCATCGTGCAGTTCTGCGGGCCCATCGATGGATAGTCCAACAAGAAAACGGTTTTTCAAAAAGAAGCGGCACCATTCGTCATCCAGCAGAATGCCGTTGGTTTGCAGAGTGTTTGCAATCCGCATTCCGACGCGAGCGTATTTGTCCTGGATCTCAATGCATCGCCGAAAGAATTCAAGGCCCAGTAGAGTTGGTTCGCCTCCCTGCCACGCAAACGTCACTTCACTGGTGCCGGCAGGCTGAGCGGCAACGTATTGTCGAATGTACGATTCGAGGCAATCGTCGGCCATCTTCCATTTGTTGCCCTTCGGATACAGGTCTTCTTTATGAAGGTAGTAGCAATAGGTGCAATCCAGATTGCAGATGGGGCCGATCGGTTTCGTCATCACGTGAAACGGCTGATCTGTAAAGCGGATGTGGCGATGTGGCGAAGTGATTGTTGTGTAGGATCAAATAGAATCGGGACTTAGTAAAACCCGACTGCAGAAGCTGAAATGTATTCTCATGGACCCCATTCATCATAGTCTGACGGTATTACCTCCGCTAAGCACCGGGCGAAATTCAAATGTGCGAAATTCATAGTTTCTTCCAAACGCACGGCACGGGCCATAGAATTGCACGTGAATAAATCATCAAGTACTCTGAAAAGGCGAACCGATGTTGCTGCGAATATTAGTGATCAGCGTGAATTTGCTGGCGGCGAATCTGCTGTTTGCGCAGGCGTCTTATCCACCTGAGTTTCAAGGCAGCAAATCGGCTGTCTACAAAACGGTGGGTGATGTGGAGCTGAAACTGTGGATGTTTGTTCCCGACGGACACAATCCTGAAACAGATGCTCGGCCAGCAATCGTGTTTTTTTTCGGCGGTGGCTGGAGGGCCGGTAATCCGGGGCAGTTTGAAGATCATTGTCGATACTTGGCATCACGAGGCATGGTGGCGGTGACGGCAGATTACCGAGTTGCGTCGCGGCATAACGTAAAGGCGGCCGCGTGCGTGGAAGACTGCAAGTCGGCTGTTCGTTGGCTAAGAAGTAAGAGCGGCCCGCTGGGTATCGACCCGCAAAGAATTTGTGCCGCTGGCGGTTCCGCAGGAGGCCACACGGCCTGTTGCACAGCTTTGATCGAAGGCTTTGAGGCGGCAGGTGAAGATCTGTCCGTGTCTTCGGTTCCAAACGCGTTGGCGCTGTTCAACCCGGCCGTTTTGATCGCCCGATTACCGGATTTCGCTGTGACGGGAATTGACGATGGCAAATACGACGACATCGCATCACGAACCGGAGTTGAGCCAGAACAGATTTCGCCAATTCATCATGTACGATCTGGCATGCCACCGACAGTTATTTTCCATGGCAAAGCAGATTCAACCGTGCCGTATGCCACCGTAGATGAATTCACACGGCGGATGGTCGCTGTTGGCAACCGTTGCGAATTGAACGGCTTTTCTGACGCTCCGCATGGTTTTTTTAACGCATCCAGACATAACAACGCTGAATTGAAAGACCGAGGCAGCCAGTGGCGCAATCGAACGTGGCTTCAACTGGATAAGTTTTTGAAGTCGTTGGGATGGCTGGATGGTGAGGCCACTGTTCGGGTTGTTGATTCCGACAACGTCTCTGTACGCGGGAACTTCGAAAACAGCTTCCAAAAGCTTGAGGTGCAAAAAAAAGGGCACGTCGCTTTTTTGGGTGGATCTATCACAGAAATGGATGGCTACCGGCCTCGAGTCGCCGCATGGCTACAACAGCGGTTTCCACAAACGGAATTTACGTTTACGAATGCAGGTATTGCGTCGACGTGTTCCAACACGGGAGCATTCCGCCTGAAGCAGGACGTGTTGTCTCAGGGTGACGTTGATTTGCTGTTTGTTGAATTCGCGGTGAACGATGATCAGGACGCGTTTCATGCCAACGACGCCTGCGTGCAGGGAATGGAAGGCATCATTCGTCAGGTCAGAATGTTCAACCCCAACGCCGATATTGTGATGACGCATTTCGTGAATCCAGGCATGCTTCAAACGCTCAAGGCGGGAAACCCGATTCTAAGCGCTACTGAACACGAAGGTGTGGCGCGACACTACAACGTTTCTTCTGTGTATCTATCGCGGGAAGTGGCAGACCGCATTGACGACGGTACTTTGACATGGGAACAGTTCGGTGGAACGCATCCCGGCCCAATCGGCAATCAGCTGGCGGCTGATCTGGCGACCTCCATTTTAGAAGCTGGTTGGCGGGGCCTGCACGCCGAACAACTGCAACCAACGCCGCACGATTTACCCGCAAATGCGCTGCTGGAAACATCGTTTGTTAACGGAACATTGCTGCCGGCTGAACGAGCCTTGGCATTGAAAGGCTGGACTTTTTCGGAACCGGATTGGAATTCAATTGCAGGTAGCAAGCGTGAGAGGTTTCTCAAAATTCCGTTACTTCATGCGACTCAGCCGGGTGCAAAATTCACATTGAAATTTACCGGTACTGCAGTAGGCCTCTATGTGGTCGCCGGCCCTGATGCCGGTCAGTTAAAGTATGAAATCGATGACGGTGAAACAAAGACATCAGATCTTTTTCACCGGTTCAGCAAAGGGCTGCATTATCCTCAAACGGTGATGCTGGCTCGAGACCTGCCAGCGGGAAAGCATACGCTCACTGTTACTGTGGCAGAGACCCACAACAATGCCAGCAAAGGACATGCGGCTAGAATTCTAGCGTTTGCAGTGAACGGACTGGCAGAGTGAAAATCAGCAACGGCCAATGCCCGCCATGCTACTGATGCGTGGCGGCAGACGATATGAGCCGAAAGAAACAGAGCCTGCGTTAAAGAACACAGGCTCTGTTCGTGTTACGATCGATTCGTCCCTGTCATGCTATTCCAAACCGCGAGCCGACAACCAGTGTTCGGCATCCAGAGCTGCGGCACAGCCTGTGCCGGCGGCGGTGACGGCCTGCTTGTAGTGGTCGTCAGCCACGTCGCCAGCAGCGAAGACTCCGTCAACGCTGGTGTTGGTGCGATGTGAAACAGGCCAGATCACGTAGCCTTTGTCGTTTGTTTCCAACTGACCCTTTAAAAAGTCAGTATTTGGAGTATGACCAATGGCTGCAAAGTAGCCAGTGGCCTGAAGTTCTTCTGTCACGTCCGAATCAACGGTGCTGCGAATGCGGACCCCCGTGACTCCGTTCGTTTCGTCACCCAATACTTCATCAATTTCCGAATTCCATTTCACTTCGATTTTGCGGTTCGCCAGAGCTCGATCGGCCATAATCTTACTGGCTCTAAATTCAGCGCGACGGTGCACAATGTAAACCTTCGAAGCGTACTTAGTCAGAAAATTGGCTTCTTCCATAGCACTGTCGCCGCCGCCAACGACAACCAGCTGGTTGTTGCGATAACGCGGCATCGCACCATCGCAAACTGCACAGGCGGATACACCCATGTTCTTAAAACGGTCTTCTGATTCGAGCCCCAGATAGTTGGCTCGAGCACCCGTTGCGATAATTACGGCGTGGCTTTCGAACTCGTCGCCTGCCAGACTCTTGAGTTTAAACGGTGAACCTGAAAGGCCGATGTCCACGATGTCGTCCGTTTTTATGCGTGCCCCAAAATTGATGGCCTGCTGTCGCATCAGTTCCATCAACTCCGGACCGGAAACGCCATGCTTCATATGTGGAGCCATGTACTTGCGTTTTTTTTCATCGATCGACGTGTCCAGAAAAGTCGTCAGATCGCCGGACGGAAAGCCGGGAAAGTTTTCAACTTCCGTTGTTAGAGACAGCTGACCCAGCGGCAGTGTTCCCTTCTGTCTGTTTTCTTCAGTAAACGCGCCTTCATAAACGATTGGCTCAAGATTGGCTCGTGCTGCATAAATGGCTGCTGTCCAACCAGCTGGTCCGGATCCAATAATCGTGATGCGTTCTGGCATTATTCCGTGCGTCCCTGATCCTAAACGAATCTGTTGAATAGTTGTTTGAAGTGAAAACGAACGCCGTCCATTGCAGAACCGCGAACGCCAGTTGCCGGAAGATAGCTAAGCGACTGCTTGTCAACAACACATAGAAACCGTCCCGAAACAACTTCCCAACTTGAGTTGTCTGATATGGACGTTGTGGTTCGATGTCCTGAGGGGCGAAACTTTAACATACAGGTTTTGCCGCAACACATCAAAAATGCCCGGTTCCAGATAAAGTAACTGACAGCTTCGCAAAGAAGCAGCCACGGGCAGAAACCACAAACTTCCTGGTTTTCTTTGCGCAATCGCCGCGAAGTCAGTCGGAGCAACGAAAATGGGCGGCCCGTTTTAGGCCGCCCATTTGATGCTCTGGCTTAGTGTCTAAGTTAGCTTACAGACGAACTCGTCCTTCTGGCAGCGGAATTGAGATCCACTGAGCTGGACGTTGTACTTTCTGACTGCTGGACACCTGTGTTGCCTGAATGCTTTTTGAGTTTGTTCGTCCAGCCAATCGCTGCATCGACAACACGTCCAAGTGACTACTGCGAAGCTGTGAGTCAGACAGGAACGAGCTGCTGCCCGGGCCATTGCTTGCGTCTGTTTCCGGTTGTGAAAAATCGTCCGGCTTGGCTTCAGTACCGAGATTTTCCTCGGCCGCTGGCGTCGGCGCCTCGTCGATTGGCAGACTCATCGGAGGCTTATTAGCACCACGATCGGTTGAATCTGCCGGGTTTGTTCGGAAATCGGATTCAGGATCGGCACCAAACAGTGGAGTCTCTGTGCCAGGAGTGCTTCGGTAGGTGCGACCGTTGAGTGAATCGCTTGCACCGTCCAGCGACGAACCGGAATCTTCGCGTCGAGTCCCCGTGCCGGGCGGTGTCCATCGGTTGGCATTTGAATTCAGGTCACTGTCTGATGATCCACCTGTGTTAGGACGGCTGAATTCGTCCATGGGATCACGCACGGGATCGTCGTATCTACGTCGATCAAGATCCTGTTTACTTGAATTGCTGTCGACTGGATCCATGTTATTAGACATTGGGTCAGGAATCGGTTCTTTTCTTACACCAGAAGAAATGCAATTGGATGAACTGCAGCTTCCACAGGAACCACTGGTACACGAACCTCTTCCGCATAAATTGTCACAACAAGAAGTGGGGCAGCACGACGTAGCACAGCATCCATTGCCGCTGCTGAATCCACCGTAACTGGCCGAATACCCATAACCGCCGCCATACTGCATCGGGGCGTAGCCAACAGAATACGCCGGAGCCGCGGACCATCCAGAATAGCCAGCGGAATACGTTGGAAAGAATGGGAACAGGCAGCATGCAGAAGCCGGCGACGCGACGACTGCTGACACGATAACCGCGAGTAGAAATTTCATCGTTGGCCCCCGGGCCCAAACTAGCGAGTAAAGAGGTCACGATCACAAACCAGTTCTCACTGGAACTTCGCCATCGTTGCCGCAATCGGCATAACCCGGGAAGAAAGGAACGTCTTCCCACATATACTGTTTTACCGACAATGACTGGTCATTGTCAAACAGTCAGCTGTTGAAATGCTTGCGTTGGGGAACGTTTTGCCGACGATTATCACTTCCGCAAGTTGCGGGCAAATCGTTTACGTGAATCGAGTTACGCCAGATCAAATCGTTTTGCTGGAGCAGGACTCGTGCCCGACAACAACTTCGACAAGTCAGCATTGATTCATCTGCCGCGAGGCAATGTCCAATCAGCAATGGATCGATCTGGTGCGGCGCCCTCATGGCCTGGTACATTCCGCGAACAAAGGCTATTAACTTATTGTCGGATCAGTCGACTCAAGGTTCGTCGAAACACGCCAGACAAGCGAAAGCAACCACTTGGACTTGGGGAAAACCGAAGACACGCAGCACAAACACGCGTGTCGCGATGCAAATTGCTGCACGACAATGTCCGAATTCCAGGGTCGCGGGATATCAAATGCTTCGTCGAGTTCGCCCGCGTGGCTTTGATGTATCAGAGCGACTCTTGCGGGACTTGGAACGCTTATTCTTCGCAAAACTCAGAGCTTTCGTCCGCAACCGTAGAAATGAGTTTCGCATCTTCCCGGCGTCTTCGAATCGATGTCGTGGATCCATGGCAATTGCCTTCCGCAACCATGTGATCATTGTGGGAGGCACACGCCCCTTCAGCTTTTCGTGGCCGGCCAGAGGCCATTGGTATGGCCATTCAGGCCATTCACCGGAAAGCATTCGATAGAACAATAGCCCCAGCGAAAACACGTCTGATCTGCATGATGGTCGGCCCATGGCCTGCTCGGGAGCCATGTAACCCACCGTTCCGGTACCGCAGCCACGCACGGTACTCCTCGCCACTTTTGCAATTCCGAAATCGGCAAGTTTAGCCACTCCGTAATCGAACATGATTACGTTCTCGGGCTTGATGTCACAATGGATCACTTTCTGTTCATGAGCCATCGCAACGGCACTGAGCAATTGATCCATTATGGACAAGATCGTTTCGAACGACATTCGCCGAGTCAGTCGCTCGTACAGCGTTTCATTTCCAAGCGGAAATGAGATAACCAAACGACCGTCAATGACGCTGGCGTCTTTGAACTGAAGAATCGATGGATGATCCAGCGTCGAAATCAGCTTGGCTTCCCGACGAAAGTTGGAAAGCATCTCTTCGTTGACCAGAGGTGCGTGAGGAATTTTCAACGCTACTCGAGTTCCAATCACCGTGTCCATGGCCTGAAACACAGAAGCGAATCCTCCCTCTCCCAAACGACGCTCTATACGATATTTGCCGAGTTTCTGGCGAACTTTCAGCTTTTGTACAGCAACTGGCGTCATAACAATTCTTGGTACTGATGGGGCGGCCGGGAAGTGAGGCTTAATTGCTCTGGTCCAACCTGATGAGTATCGTCAGTCATAACATCTCGGTGAATTGTAGGTTCTGAAAACTTCTAAGACGTCGTGTTTTTTTCCTGATCGGGACCTCAAACCTTGACAGAGTAGCGATTGTGCATTCGAGACTTCCACTGCAATGGCGTCCAATTCTCCTGGTCCGCAGAAGTTCCCCCCGGATTGCTTCGGTGATACCAAGGAAAGAACTGCATCGTCGAGTTCGCCTGCAAAGATAATCCTGAATCTGATGCTCAGTGATCAATAGCAACACACGTTCATTAGCGAGTACAAAAGCCGCAATTTTGCTTGCGGCTTCAAATGGGAAAATACTACGTGTGGAACTGACTACCGAATTTCGGTGGCACGCTGTGGTGGCCAATACCGTGTTGCCACAATTCCAGATAGCGTTTTCGATTCCAGCCAGTTAGCTGCTCAACTACATCCCCCAGTACCAGAATCTGCCCGACACGAATGCTGGTGCCCTGATACTTCGGCGATTTCAATTCGACGTCGGGATCCTTCAGGCGAAATGCGACGCTGTGGCGGTCGGGCTGATCCGGGTGGACGTCGATGATCACAGTGTGAAGCTCATTCGGGTCTAACTCGTCGGCAATTGAAAGCGTGGCGATGCGGTGATAGGTACAGTAGCTGTCGAAACGAGGAACCGGCTGATGACGCTGCTTTCCGTCCACTGTAATCATTACCTGACCGCCGTCCGGGCCGAGCAGGTCATACAGCTTTGCCGACGAACCACGGAACGGGAATGTCATCTGACTGCCCGGTTCGGTTGCCTCCCACAGAGTTCCCATCCGCAGCCCGAACTGCTTTGCCAAAGGTGCATCCGACGGCAATTCCTTCCATTCCAAGGAAAGCATGCGGCCGTCAACCGGGACCATCTTCGCTGCCTGCCAATGGTCTGCGACAAACGCCATAACCAGCTTGGGGGCTCGTTGAAGTATGACACTGTTATTATGGATCGCCGCGACGGTGACTGGAATTTCTGGAGCGACTGGATTCGGGGACGGGCGGCTGCGATGTGTCGGATGGGCGAGTGGCGGGCCGAAGGCCGCTGGACGTATGTATCGAATCGTCGGAGTTCGATCAGGCCTGTGAATTCTCGCGAGTCACACTGCCAGGCCGATTTCGGCGATCAGCGGCCCGGCGTTGAACAACGCGTCCAGCGCCTGGGGACGCAGTGGTGACAGCACCGATAGGATCTTTTTCAGGTTCAACGTCAGGCAGGCCCAACGCCATTCGGTCTCGACGTTTTCCAGACCCACGCGACGAAATTGGCGCAGACCCAGTACGGCCTTCAACCATGCGAACGGTGTCTCCGCGATCGCAGAACGACGAGCTGCCGCTGACAGAGGTCGTGGACAGCGATCGATTTGCTCGGGCGTTTGAAAAACACGGTGTCGATTTCGGCGACGAGGAAGGTGTTGTCTATACGCCCGCCATTACGTTGTGGGCGTTGGTTTCTC
>JBDNFN010000383.1:0-2135 GCA_041689795.1 Fuerstiella sp.
AGACTCCTGTCGAATTCGCGCGGCCGTTTTCTGCTTCTTTCGCGTCCGCTCCAGAAGCAGAAAACTGCCCCACACCTGCGGTCAGCCTTAACCCAAACTGACTCTCATAACCGTGGTACTGAGAACTGGGGCACGCCACTGTTACTTTGCTGGCGATTTGGTGAGCCCGCTGATTGCATTCTCGGCGAACGGAATTCTGTCCGCTGCGTGCCAGCAAACACGCCGAATTGAATTTCATCGACGCAAAAGCGGAGATGCTTTGCTGGTCGCGTCAATCACGGCTGCGTCCGATGTGAGGCATCTAACGTGCGGTCCAGCTGCGAACCAGTTCCTGGCGTTTCATGCAGGCGGAGGTGTTTCGCAACTGGAAGTGCCGTTTCGATGAAAATCCATGCAGCATCTCATGCGAACGCCATCATCTCCAGCAAAGAGATTCTCCCGGAAGCCCGCGATTGCCGGCCGCAGAAATCTGTCGCCTGTTTAAATTACAATCTCACCCAGCAAATCGTCAACATCAGCGACATTCGGAAGGAATGGCAGAAGTCGATCCGCCACACAGATACGGACACGTTTAACGCAGTCGTCGAACGTGTTGTCCGACATGGCAGAGACAATTGGTGAGACCTGCTTTAATGGTCGGTAGGCATTTTCTTTTGGATAATAGATGTCGACCTTGAATTCCACTTCGCGATGTAGTGGTGGTGCGTCAATCAATACTTCAACGGGGCTGATATCGATTTTGCATAGTCTGCATAACGCAGACGCCAGCTGATTAGAGCAATCTACAATTTGTTTGTAGGGCATTTGCCGCAGAGCTCGGTAAAGTTCCGGACGCTGGAACAGGCTGTATTCGCTGAACCTTTTATGAAGCCGTCGCCTTGCCCCAAACAGGCCATTTGTCAGTGATTGAGCGGGTAAGCCATTGCAGGAGTCAGCCAGAGTTCTGATCATTTCAGGCTCGGTCATGCGAAACAAAGTGGGCAGATCCAGCTGTTGATGCACATCATAAAAAGCTCGAGCAAACATTGTGGTAGCCGATCGAACGGTGTGATGCCAGTACACTTCACTGAACATCACATACCGAGCAAACACCATCATCTCGGCGGCCGTTTTTCCTTTGTGAGTTATTGCAAGGCCATCACCGGCTTCGTTGAGAATTAAAGAACTGATGAGTCTGTTGCGATCGAAGTTTCTTCCGTAGGGCACTCCGCAGTGCTGGCTGTCTCTGTTCAGGTAGTCCATCTTGTCGATGTCAATTGGCCCGGACAAAATAGACTGCCTCAGCAGCAGGCTCGGATCTTGGGATTTTCCGGTCAGCACTTCCAGCACTTCACGGGGGGCTACATTCCATTCGCTTTTCAGCACATCAGCCAATTCGCTGTCTGGTCCCAGAAACTCTGCGGCGAAGGCCTCGTGAGGAGGCATTGTTTCCAGTTCCAGATCTTCAATTGGATGGCAAAACGGCCAGTGTCCAATATCGTGAAGCAAGGCGGCGACTATTAAAACTTCGGCATCGTGCGGAGAAACGGCGGCCGCAAACCTGTCGTCTTTACCCAGTTGCCAAAGATACAGCAGCGCGTTGTGGTAGACGCCTAAAGCGTGTTCGAATCGTGAATGAACTGCACCGGGGTAGGCTCGCGACGCAAGTGCCAGTTGTGTAATTTGCCTAAGTCTTTGGAATTCCGCCGTGTCGACAATTGCTCGGACTCGATTTGTGAATGGAATGTCCTGTTCGACAGGCACACGCACAACACCGACGTTGTGGCCTGTGCTCGAAAGTTCCGGAATCTCGGAGAACGGGTGCATACTGTTTTTTAACCAGACAAGGCGTTCGTCGTCAAAAAACGACGATTCCTGTTCGATTTGGCGTTTGGCGGGTCACAAAGCGGAGAATTTCAAGGTCGAGTGACGATGATACGCCAAATCCCCTTGAGTTTCTGATGCTGGAGTGTAACGACTCTGGTACTTATAGACATTTCCACGTAGTCTGATGTGGTTGTGTCGAGGCAAAAAGTTCGAAACGCCCGTTCCCGTGCTCATCTGACAACGCGTCAAATGGAAGAATCGGTGACCAAGTGGCGCATTATTCGGCGTTATTATCTACAATGCCCGACAGAATCGAACAACGCGTCTAA
>JBDNFN010000384.1:0-20903 GCA_041689795.1 Fuerstiella sp.
GCATAACTCGCAGGTTTAGATCAGACTCATGAACATGGCGCCGACGCGGGCTCAGTTGCGAGTTTTGTAAAAGATGAAGTTCTTGAGATGCAGGACGGCCTTTTTCAGTGCGCGTTCGCAGACCTTGTTGTCCAGCGGAGCCCTCTCGTTGCGCAGGAATAACGTCAGCGGTTCCCAGCGTTTGAGCAGATAGTTGATCGTTTGTCTAAGGGCCGAATCAGGTTCGACCAGTTTGTTGTCGAACGGGCGCTGCAGCCATGTCCGGAGATCATCCATGGTCAGCTTGTTCTGCGTCTGTTGCCAGGCAAGCCGTGCTTCCGCAAACATCTTCTTCTCACGCGCCACTTAGCGGGATAACAGCGGGCCATCTACCCTCACTCGGCAATCTGGGCAGACTCGTGAGACTCCAGTGTTTTTTGTAAGCGTTATGGGGTGAAGTGGTTCGGCTCGGTGTTGATTGGCGACTTTCGGCGGGGCGGTTGTGACTCGATTGGTTTGGCGTAGGTGAGTGTGACTCTGGCGAATTTGTGGAAGTGTTGGACGTAGTCGACCCAGAATGATGGTGACATGTCCAGCCTTTGCAGGATCGGAGCAAGGTGTTTCGGGATGGAGCCTCGCTTTCCGGTGCGAATTTCACAGCCAGTCCAGCAGCAGCAGCAGCACGTAATCGCCCAGCCGCATGTTCAGAAACCCTTTATGGGACGCTCGCCGAGTTGCGGGCTTTGTCCCTTTGACCGAACCACCTTGCGTGGTGGAACCATCGCAACCGGGGCCAAAATATCGGCGACCGCCGGACATCGTTATTTCTAACGACGAATTTCGAAGCACGCGAAATCATTTTGCGACTCAAGTGATTCCCTGGTCATCGATCGAATGCTTTTGGCGAAGTGTGATTTCACAGCCGACACAAAACTGTCGATCGCAGAACGGCTTCCCTGGACAATAAGTTCCACTGTGCCGTCTAACCGATTTCGTACGAACCCGGTCACCGCAAATCCGGTCGCGATGCGGTTTGTTGTCCACCGAAAGCCAACCCCCTGAACCTGGCCGGTAAACGAAAAGCGTTCTGTGATATTGGGGTCGACACTCATTAGGAGGTTGCTCGCACAAAAGGCAAAGGCTGCTGGACTCGATAAGCGTGACTAAAGATTCCCATTGCAATCGCGACATTTAAAGAATCGGTTCCGTTTAGCATCGAAATAGTCAATTCTGTTTCACAACGTTCCATAACTGACTGGCTGATGCCATGAGTTTCATTGCCGAACAGCAGCACACAGCGCTCCGAAAAACTGAACCCTGAAAGTTCAGTCGCGCTGTTATCAAGCACGGTGGCACAACATTGATGCCCGAGCTGTTTCAGAGTCTGTAGCGAATCAAGTCCGTCCGGGGATTCTATAATGGGTAGAAACAAGCCGTTTCCCATTGATACTCGCAAAACGCGGCGGGAAAATGGATCTGCCGAACCAGGACCCAAGACAACAGCGCTAGCGCCGAATGCTGCAGCGATGCGGATCATTAAGCCGATGTTCTGCTGGTCGATAATCTGATCACCATAAAGCACAAGGCTCGGGCCGGATTCGGGAATTACATTTTCCAGCTTCGCGGCCGGCTTTTTGCGAGCAGTCGCCAATACCCCGTTGTGAAATGAGTAGCCGAGCAATACAGACGCAAGATCTCGATCCATATGATAGACCACCACGTCGTCGGGGATGCGCGATTCAAAATTTCGCAGTTTCTGGTCCGTCGCAAGCAGGGTCTCAACGGCAAAGTCGCTGCGAAACAAACGTTCCACCAGTGTC
The DNA here is from genome assembly GCA_041689795.1 of Fuerstiella sp. GTDB lineage: Bacteria > Planctomycetota > Planctomycetia > Planctomycetales > Planctomycetaceae > Fuerstiella. Next base: position 1,800 of record JBDNFN010000384.1, read on the forward strand.
GTGCCTTCGGCGATAAACAGATCTGAACGCCGATTCTGGTTGGTCTTTTTCAGATCGCGAAACACATCCAGACGCGGGTCGTCAAGACTTTCGATTTGAATCCTGTTCATTGTTCTACTTCAAAAAGTAAACGTAATTCCGGCCATCGACCAAGAAAATGGGCGACAGTCAAGACGCTCTGCTTCGATACTCGACGATCGCCGAAACATGAATGCCTGGGATATTCGGTCAGAAGCTGTAGAATGCATCGCCTTAACCCAAACGTCCATTTTGCCCGTGAGAGATTGACCGGTGGTGGAACAGCTTAGCGAATCCCAGTTCGACTTTCTTCAGTCGTTGAATCCTCAGCAGCGGCTGGCGGTTGTTCATGGTGAATCACCTTTGCTGATTGTTGCGGGAGCAGGCACGGGGAAGACGACAACGTTGGCCCATCGAGTCGCGTGGCAGGTTGTTTCGGGTATTGATCCTTCTCGGATTCTACTGCTCACATTCAGCCGACGAGCTGCCGCTGAAATGCTAAGACGCGTAGAAGGCATTCTGCAGAATCTCGACCACAAACATCTTCCGAACCCCAAAGTCACAGAACGTGCCACCATTCGCCAAATTAAAGGCGGTACTTTTCACTCGGTCGCAACAGGCCTGCTGCGGAAACATGGTCAACTGATTGGGTTGTATCCGGACTTCACGATTCTGGATCGAGGTGATTCAGAAGACCTGATGAATCTCGCCAGAGCAAAACTAAATCTTCCGGCTGCCCCAAAAGGGAAGAAGGATTCCAAAAAACGCTTCCCGCTGAAAGGGACGTGTCTGGATATCTACAGCCGCTGCGTGAACACTCAAATCAAGCTGGACGTGGCAATACTGAAGTGGTTCCCCTGGTGCCTGCCGCACAAAGAACTGCTTGGCCAGCTGTTTACCCTGTATGCAGAATATAAAGAACAACAACGTGTTCTCGACTTCGACGATCTCCTGCTGTTCTGGAACGCACTGGCGCAGGATCCAACAGGGCAGGGCGTGCTGCGGCAGCAATTCGACCGTGTGCTGGTCGACGAATACCAGGACACCAACGTGTTGCAGGCGGACATCCTGAAGAATATTTCGCCAAACGGAATTGGCATGACGGCCGTCGGCGACGATGCTCAATCAATCTACTCATTTCGTGCGGCAACGATTCGGAACATTTTGGATTTCCCACAAACGTTTGCCGACACAGAAGTCATCCCACTGGAACAGAATTATCGCAGTGCCCAGTCAATTCTAAACCTGACCAACAGCGTTATCGCAGAAGCAAACGAACGGCATCGCAAAGAACTCTGGACTGATCGCGGCGAGGGCGCCAGACCGATTCTGGCAACATGCGGCGACGAAGATTCACAAACCGACTTTGTTGTGGATACTATTCTGGATCAACGAGAAAAAGGCGTGCCACTACGGGACCAGGCCGTTTTGTTTCGGAGCTCACACCACGCCATGTCACTGGAAGCGGAGCTTGTGCGGAGGAAAATTCCGTTTCGCAAATTCGGTGGCCTGCGGTTTCTGGAAACGGCTCATATCAAAGACATGATGTCGTTTCTGCGTCTCGCCGAAAACCCGTTTGATGCAGTGGCCGGTTTTCGTTTATTAATCCTGTTACCAGGCATCGGTCAAACAAAGGCGGGAAGTCTACTGGATGAACTTCGTGATGCTGGAGGACAGTTTGATACGTGGGCAAATTGGAAACCACCTGCCGCACTGCAGGATCTCTGGCCGAAGTTTATTCGCCTGCTGCTAGGTCTCGTAAAGTCGTCGCAGCAGCCAGACGGATCTTTGGCAAAAGATCTACATGCCGTCCGGACGTTTTACACGCCGCTGCTGGAAGCAAAATTTGACAGCGTGAAGGTTCGTATCAAAGACCTGCAGCAACTTGAAGTCATGGCGGCAAGGTATAGAAGTCGTGGTGAATTCCTGACCGAAATGACGCTGGATCCACCGTCGTCGACGCAGGATCTGGCAATGGATCCGTCTCTGGATGAAGACAGTCTTGTGCTGAGCACGATCCACTCAGCGAAAGGGCTTGAATGGGACTCGGTGTTCGTGATTCATGCGGCCGACGGCAACATCCCCGCCGACCTTGCAACGGGAACGCCAGAAGACGTGGAAGAAGAACGGCGGCTGTTTTATGTGGCGTTAACTCGAGCGAAGAACAGCCTGTTTATTGTGCGTCCCGAACGTTACTTCTTTCATCGACGACGTGGAGGCACAAGCTCGTTTTCTCAGGTAACTCGTTTTCTGCCAGCCAAGATTCAGGAGCTTTGCGAAAAAACGGCGTATGGCGATGTCCTGGGAGATTTCTTCCAGCAGAGTGCAGCAGACGTCATAGACAGCGACACTTCAGAAATCCGTCGGCAAATCAACCGACTCTGGTCATAGTCACTAATTCAGCAACCCGACCGATTCCATGTCGTCAATTGAAAATGGCCCATGCTCGACGGCTTCTCCGGAAGCTAAATCGCGACCGACCAATACCAGCATCCCTTGCATTGTTTTTCGGGAATCCGGAAAGCCTTCAAACTCTGAACTATCCTTGAGAGTGACTTTGACGGGATGCGTTTCTTGAACGCCAGATAAATCCGGATGCGTCAGATCAGAAAATCGCTCCCAAGCCCACGTCCAGAGCGTGGCATTCAGGTCGACTCGGCCTGCGATGTCCAGCCATTCAACTTCTGCCTGACGCAGTTGCTTCTGTGTTGCCCGGTGACACCAGGGATGAAGAACTTCATCGATCCATGCTCGACGAGAAGCAGCCAGCTCTGCAAAAGTGGCAGGGGTATCAGGTCCGTTTACAGGCCTGATATCTTCAGAAGAAGTGACGCTGTCGGACATGGATTGTTGAATCTATCAGGAAGAATCGGAGAGTTTCAGGACATCGATCAAACTCAGACATCATACCTTCCCGACCAACAGGAATTCAGCATATCAGAGCGACAAAAAAATAAACGGTCGACCTGCAATGGGGTAGCAGGTCAACCGTTTCGAAGACAATTGGCGCAAAACGAACGCTTGAATTACTGCACTCGGCGTTCGCCGAACTTGGTATCCGCTTCTGAAGTCTGAGTTCTGGCTGACTGATTAGCTGTTGTTGGATTCAGATTCGCAGGTTCCTGCTTACCGGCAGCAATCTGCGGTTGCTCACCAGCATCCTGAGGTGCCCAGTTGGCAACGGACCATGTCGGATACTCATCAGCGACACTCACAGCAAGGTCCTGTAGAGCTTCCATTAATTTTTTGCTTGTAAGTTGTTCATTCTTAACAATTCTTTGAAGCACAAACCGTTTATTGGACGGAATGTAGGCAAAGAATTTTCCGTTACCCAGTCTGTCATTGGCGGCTAATAGTCGCAGCAACGCAGTTCGAGGCACTTCGTTTGCGTTGGTTGGAATTTCGTCCAGCCACGCCATAACCCACACGGATTCGCCATTGCGACTCAGCACAGACGACATGCTGAATTTCCATTCTTCGCCCCGAACGCTTGTCTTGAAGGCAAAGTCGTAGCGTTTGTCGGTCTTCAGTGGCTTCAGCCCGATTGTGTTCAATGCTTCGCCGAGAGTCTGTTCACTGAGTGCTCCGGGCGGCAGAACTCGGTCTTCGTCCTGAGCAAAAGACTGGCTGACACACATCAGCATCACTGCTGGAATCAAAAATTTTCCGATCGACTTCATAAAATGCACTCCTTTGCATCTGTCTTCAATTGAACGAGCAGTCGACCCAGAGTGGTGAAATTACAGATCTGGCCTTCGCCATCCCCTCATCTGTAATCACGTCTTTCTGCAAACAACGACACCATGCCGTTACACATCGCCAAATCTGCCGCTGTCAGAAGCCCCTATTCGGTAAATAGAAACTTTAGGCAAATCTGGGACCAGGTCTCAAACTCATCCAGTCGGCGCACCAGTTCTTCCGGTTGCGCGAACCCTGCGTTTATCATCGACTTTTCACGTGGCGTAACTTTGGTCGAGTCCAGGTCGAAAATGTGCACTATCCCCAAATGCACCTTTCCAACGTCTGACTCATCATCGTTAATCAGCCCAACACAACGCTCTGTCCATGCGGCCTGCAGAAACACTTCTTCCTGAATCTCTCTTTTCATGCCTTCAGTGTAGGCAGAACCTTCTCCGTTGAGATCGAGAGTTGAAACATGCCCCCCCACTCCAACCGAACGTTTCGCGTGCAACCGGGATTCTCCCTGATCGTTGCCTCGCTGATAGCTGAACACCTGACCGTCACAGCGAAAGATGCAGTAAGGAATGAGCTGCTTAAATGAAGGGTCGGCTTCCATTTCCGGACGCGGCCGATAGCTGGCGTGAATCGGATCCAGGATTATGTCGAGGTATCTCGCAATGTCACCACAGAAGCCCTGGAAGTGTCCGACTTCGTGAAATACGGCCGTTGGAATCACCAACACCTGTTCAACGGGAGCTGCCACTGTTTGAGAACTTTTCGATTCTGACATGGATATAAAACTTCTTTAAAAACACGGTCTCTGAATATTTGTGCCGCGACGACATGCTGCCGCAGAATATTGTTGCCGTCGACCAATCAGTTGCCAGCCATTAACGATGAAACGGCGGCGGCGATATCCGGCTGACGCATAAGTGATTCGCCGACAAGCACGCCTGCAACTCCGGCTTCCCGCAAACGCTGGATGTGCTTATGAGTTTTTATCCCGCTTTCGCTGACCAGCATTACATCTTCCGGAACGTCCTGCATTAGATCAAACGTATGTTCCAATGATGTTTTGAAAGTTCGCAGGTCTCGATTGTTAATTCCGATCAGCTTGCCTCCAGTGCTGAGAACTCGCGGAAGATTCTGCGGTTCATAAAGTTCAATCAGCGTTTCCATGCCCAGTTCGTGTGCGTAGTCGTACAGATCCTGCATTTCGTCGTCGCTCAGGCACTCGGCAATCAAAAGCACACAGTCAGCTCCGGCAACGCGTGCTTCCAGCACCTGATAGCGATCGATAATGAATTCTTTTCGCATCACAGGAATGGAGACAACTTTGCGAATGGCCTTCAGAAAATCCAGGTGTCCCTGAAAGTACTTTTCATCTGTCAGCACACTCAGGCAGTGTGCTCCGGCAGATTCGTAGATCCGGGCAATGTCTGTTGGCGAAAAATCCTCCCTAATCAGGCCCGCAGATGGAGACGCTTTTTTGACTTCAGCAATCAGTCCAGGGCGAGGTTCGGTCGCCAGCGCAGTGCGGAAGCAACGGACTGGCGGGGCGTCCGCGAGACCATCTTCAAGACTGGAAAAGGACGTTCGCTGCCGGGCGATTGCGACTTCCTTGCGTTTATGTTCGATGATCTCGTCAAGAACGGTCGACAATGCCCCGACTCCGCGTTGTGATACTGAGCTATGAATAGACGCAACCAGAAATGCACGTCAACACATGCACGTAACTGAGTTCCGGATCATATCCCTCAAAGCCGGCGAAACAACGTTCGGTGACATTTCTTGAACAACTGTCCTCCAATTCATCACGCGCTGCTTCATGATTTCGGCCCCCGTAATAATCGCTCAGGCGGTCCCTGCAGTTCCTGACGTCACTTTAGGACAAATCATTTCGGGCCTGGCCGTGTTGGGCGTGATTGTCTGCAGTCTGTTAATGTGTTCAGTCTGGACGTCGCGATGGCGTCAGGGAATCGAACTCATTCCTCGCGCTGCCCGAAAGCCGTTGTGCGTGCCTTTGCCCCTGCTTTTTTGCGGCCTGGGCCTGGCGGTGCTGATGGCCGTTCTGGCAGCGTTCGGCGGCGAAGAGATGACCGATGGGGCAGAAGCCAACGCTGGTGCCAACGACGCTGCGGCCAATGTGGGTCCGACCGACGCTTCCAGCGAGCCTCCTAATGAAGCTTTGACCGTTAAAACGCCTGCAGTATCTTCCCCATCAGCGACCACGGATATCGCTTCCAAAGATGATGCGACCGGCGAAAAATTGCCCGGCAATGCTGTAACTGACTCCGACGTCAAACCCAAAGAAACACCGGAAGAATCTGCGGCCCGTACGGCGGAACAAAAGCAACACATGCGTGATATAATGTTGGGAAACATCAACGCCAACCTAATTGTCCTGATGATCTTCGGCCTGACCATCTGGGCAACTCAGAAGCATCGAAGTCGTCAGGTTAGTCACCTGGAAGACGTTTGCTATCCATTGCTGAGTTTTCCGCAGCAGTTTTCAGAGCACCCCACAGCACTCGAACGTCTTCCTGATCTTGACAGCGAAATCCCCACGTTGCCCATCCCAGCCTTTAGAACGACTCAGACGTTCGACACACATAAGGACTTAACAAATCCATATGCCTTCGCAGGAGATGCAGAAGCATCTCTCTCCGGATTCGACGCAACAGTTGCGGGCGAACGTCCGGTGATAGAGCCCTGGTATTTTCTGACGGAATTGAGATTTGCGATAGAGACGTTTTTGGTGGCCTACTTCCCTACAACCGCTATTCGAATTGCCATTGTTTCCGCTTTGCCTGACGCGCCGTCTCACCCGTTTCTGAAGCTTCTGGACGAGGGCGTGGACTGGGACATCATGCTGTTAATCTTTTTGATGGCAGTGGTTGTGGCTCCAGTTGTTGAAGAGCTGTTGTTTCGCGTCACACTGCTGGGTGGCATGCTGCAAAGACGCCATTATGTATTGGGCTGGGTTGTGTCGTCAGTTCTGTTTGGCATGGCTCACGGTTTCCCGGATTGCATTGCTTTGCTGCCTCTGGCTTTTGCAATCGGATATGCTTATTCCCGGCGACGAAGCTATCGCACTGCGATGTTGGTGCATTTCCTGTTCAACGCGTTTAACATGCTGCTGGCAGGGCTATCTATGTTGTAATTCCCAAAAGCGAAACAACATTACTGAATCCGCTGGCATTGGCCGCAATATATCAAACGAGTTGCCTTGGCGATGCACACGAATTGGGGAAATTTAAACCCGCATCGCAGGCTCAGCTGAGTCAACCGAGGGTTACGGCTCGGGCGTGAATTTCCAGCTCGGTGGTACCGTTGGTTCCTGATTGATAATCTTCCGGTCTTGCAACCACCGTTAAACAAACCCACGACATTTTCCTGTAAAGCAAAGTACGACTGTTGTCTAACTCATTCCTTCCTGTTGACGAACAGCTCAGCATTCTGCGTCGCGGTGTTGAAAAAATTGTGCCCGAAGAAGAACTCGCAAAAAAACTGCAGCACAGCCGAGACACAGGTGTACCGTTACGAGTGAAATACGGAATTGATCCAACCGGTATCGATGTCCACCTTGGGCACACTGTGCCGCTAAGAAAAATCCGTCAGTTTCAGGAACTGGGGCATCAGGCTGTCATTATCATCGGCAACTACACAGCGATGGTCGGCGACCCGAGCGGGCGTGACGAAGCTCGCAGCAAACGCCTCACAGCAGAACAGGTCGAAGTCAACGCTGTGGATTATCTGGCTCAGGTTGGAAAAGTCGTCGATCTGGATCGCGCAGAAGTACATCGCAACGGCAATTGGTTCGGCAAAATGTCGTTTGCTGAAGTACTGAATCTGTGCGGCCGTGTCACGGTTGCTCAGTTACTGACTCGTGAGGATTTCGCCAAGCGATACAAGGACGAGAAGCCCATTTTCCTGCATGAATGCCTGTACCCCGTGATGCAGGCCTGGGATAGTGTGGAGATCAAATCCGACGTTGAACTGGGTGGCACCGAACAGCTTTACAGCTTTATGCTGGCTAGAGACCTGCAGGCTCAGGAAAGTCTGAACCAGCAGATTGGCATGATGTCGCCAATTCTTGTGGGGCTGGACGGCGTCAAACGCATGGGAAAAAGTCTCGGCAACTACATCGGCATCAGCGAACCACCGTATGAAATGATGAAGAAGTTCATGCAACTGCCGGACGATGTCATGAAAATGTACTTCGAACTGCTCACAGACGTATCTTTGGACGAAGTTCAGCGGTTGCTGGCCGGACATCCCAAAGAAGCAAAGGTCGCCCTGGCAAAAATCATCATTGGCCAGTACCACGATACAGAACAGGGCGTGCAGGCCGCAGAACGCTGGCAAATTGAAATCGGTGGAGGTGGACTTCCGGCCGATATTCCGGAAGTCAGCCTGCCTGGCAGCGAATTGGAAGATGGCGAAATACCGGCATTTCTGCTGCTTGTAAAGTTGGGTCTGGAGACATCGAACAGTGCATCGCGGCGACTGATTACTCAGGGCGGAGCGAAACTTGGCGAAGAAAAAACAGTGATTACAGATCCGAACCAGAAAATCACCATTAAAGACGGTATGCTCGTTTGGGCTGGCAAGAAAAAAATCTGCCGAGTAAAGCTCGCTTAGCACGTTGCCGATCAGCAGCCGGGTTTCAGCAAACAACGCCTCTCGACTTCGTACTTGTCCCAACCGCAAACGCGTGAAACCGCGAATATCAGGTGTGGGACTAATGTAGATCCAGAACGACAGAAAGAAATTAATGACAACGGGATTCGGAATTGTCGGTACCGGCATGATTTCGCACTTCCATGCGAAGGCCATCTCAGAAATCGATGGCGCACGTGTTGTCGCCTGCTGCGACACTGTTGAAGAACGAGCACAAAGCTTTGCCGACGAATACGGCTGCAAAGCTTACACAAGTATTGACGAGATGCTGGCTGATGCAGACGTGCATATCGTTAACGTGTGTACTCCCAGCGGAGCTCACCGCGACCTTGCGGTTGCAGCCGCTAATGCGGGCAAGCACGTAGTTGTCGAAAAGCCGCTGGAAATCACCCTGGCTCGTTGCGACGACATCATTAACGCGTGCAAAGAAAACAACGTCCGACTTTGTGCAATCTTCCCGTCGCGATTCAGCCCTGTGAACATGGCCTTGAAACAGGCCGTTGAAGACGGACGATTCGGCCGACTGACAATCGGCGATACATACGTTAAGTGGTGGAGAACGCAGGAATATTACGACAGTGGCGGATGGCGCGGCACATGGAGCATGGATGGCGGCGGCGCCTACATGAATCAGGCCATTCATCAGGTCGACATGCTGTACTGGCTGATGGGCGATGTCGTGGAAGTGAACGGCATGACTGATACTCTTGCTCACGAGCGTATCGAAGTCGAAGACGTCGGTGTGGCAACTCTACGGTTTGCCAACGGCGCAATTGGCGTCATCGAAGCAACAACCAGTGCATGGCCCGGGCTGCTAAAGAAGACCGAAATTCATGGCACACAGGGAACCGCGATCATTGAGCAGGATGACATTCTGCGATGGGAATTCATGAACGAGCTCGACAGCGATACCGCGCTTCGTGAACAATTCAAGCCCGGATCTTCCAACACCGGTGGCGCAGCAGATCCCAAAGCAATTTCCTTTGTTGGACATCGCGATCAGTTACAGGACTTTGTGAGCTCAATTACAAAAGGCCGTCCAGCCAGAGTTGACGGAATTGATGGCCGGAAAAGCGTGGAAATCATCCTGGCTATCTATCAGGCTGCGTGGACGAAGCAAACAGTTCAGTTGCCTCTTCCCTGTGACCCTGTTCGTCCGCAGTAAGCAGCCATCACGCGTAAGCACCTATCATGACCGTAATTATCGCAATCGAAGGTATCGACGGAGCTGGGAAGGGAACCCAGGCGCGTCAGTTGGTGGAACGTCTGCAGAATGCCGGCGTCACAGCAACAGGACTGCAGTTTCCTCGCTATTCCGAGACGACCTTCGGGGGAGTGATCGGCGATTTCCTGAACGGTCGATTTGGTGACCTGGACACGGTTCACCCTCTCTTGGCTTCCGTGCTTTATGCCGGAGATAGGTTTGAATCCAAACAGGTTCTACAACAGACAATCGAACAGCATGACGTTGTCGTGCTGGACCGATTTACCGGATCCAACCTCGCTCACCAGGGTGCAAAGCTCGACGGCGAGGAACGCACCGATCTAATGACATGGATCGATCACGTTGAACATGTCGTGTTCGGATTGCCGCGACCAGATCTGAATATTCTGATCGATATCAGTTCGGATTGGAGCCGCGAACTTGTCGGCCGCAAAGGCGCCAGAGATTACACCGACAGCGAAGCCGACATTCAGGAATCGAACCTGCCGTATCTTGAACGCGTTCGCAACTGCTATTTGACAATCGCGTCGAAGCGTGATGACTGGTGCATTGTTGAGAGCCTTGACCGGAGCGGCGATTTGCGATCAATCAGCGAAATCAACCAAGAGATTTTCGAACTAATCAGGCCGCTTGCTGGTCTTGCTCAGAATCCGAGTCAGGTATAGCGGCACCCTCGTTCGCATCGTCAGTATCTTCTTCGACTTCCTCTATCGACGAAGACTCGGCCGGATCCGGTTTTCGCCCAATCGAATCGTAGTCCGGGAGATCTTCAACGCGGCCCAGGCCAAACATGTCAAGGAATGCAAGCGTCGTCACGTACAGGAATGGACGACCAAGAGAGTCTTCTTCGCCGCCCACTTTTACCAAACTCCGGTCAACCAGCTGACGAATCATTTCGGACGACTGGACTCCGCGAATGGCCTCAACGCCGACTCGTGTAATCGGCTGCTGATAGGCAATAATCGTCAGTGTCTCCATCGCTGGCTGCGAAAGCTTCATCTGTGACTGCCGATGGTGAAGGCGATCCAGCCAGTTCACCAGGTTTGGTCGGGTCATCAGTAAATAGCCAGTCGCAGTCTTCTCCACGCGAAACGCAGACTGTGTCATGTCGTAACTGGTATTCAGCAGGTCAACCATTTGCTGAACTTCCCGGGCATCAATCAACCCGGCAAGCACTGCCAGCTTGCGACCAGGTATCGCTCCGCGAGAAATCAGCAACACTGCTTCCATGCGTGCCATTCGGTCTGACCGAATCAACTGGCCGCCGGCTTTCAGCACAGACGTGTCGATGGTTGTCTTCAGCTGAAAAAGTGGCCCGATGCGATAAGCCGATTTTTGCAGTTCCGGACGCGCATGACAATTGCGAACAATGGCATGCGGGCTATACATGCCTGCAGCAGCATGGTTTCGAATGTTGGGGACAAACGCGTTCATTACCAGCAGGTCTTTGAGCAAATCAACATTGGCGAATTTGTGGGCGCAGCGACATCAGTCAACGACGAATTAACGTTGGGGGGTCGCAAGCCATGACTTCACCTGCATAAGAACGTCCGTTGCAGCGGCAGCACGTGATGCAGCAATGGCTTCAAATCGGTACGTGATAATTCCCTGTCCAGGCTGAAAGAAAGCTACAAAACCAATGGATTGATCGTTGCCTGGTGAAAACCAGATTGTGCGGGATACACCTAACTGACGAAGAAGGCCCAGCAGGTGTTCAGTATCTGCGTCGTTTCCATCAGTACTGGAATTGCCAGCAAACGACAGTGCCACGCCGGGATTTCCCGGACCGAGATTTTTCTGGGGCGAAGCTGAAGAACCTGCACCGCTCAGCCCGTCAGCGGCCTCGGCAAACAATGCGTTTTCCAGCTCTGATAAATCATCCGTAGCCGTGAGCTCACTTTGGAAACCGGGTTTTGAGCCAAACTCATCCATAGAAAATGCATTGGACTGAAACCGTCTGCGTCCGGCAACTCGTCAGCCACTTCATCTGACGAAGCAGCGGACAGCAGGCTACTCAGAAGGCTTCCCTTCTGATCAGCTGGTTTCAGCATTGCGATGGCTGGCACAATAATTAGTGGCAGCATCATGATAAATGTTGTTAGCGGCCCGCCGCGTGAGGATTCCATTCGGGGTTCCACATCAAGAAAAAGGAGGTCCTTCTCCAATCACATCTACCATAGCGACTGACGGGAATTGCTCAGTCAACGCCGCATTCCGGCGAGGTTTGCCGGAGCTCAATTAAGCTGTCCGGGTGGCAGATATTGCCGAAGTTTAGGACCAACACGAAAACGCCACAATCTCAGTTTACGAGACCCAACATTCGCGGCAACAGATGGAAAGACAACCGCTAATTCCGCGCGATTGCTTCAAGAATGCAGCAGATTCAGGCAGATGAAGACGTAGAATAGGGGCCTACAGGAGCTTCGCGTTTGCTCCAGCCTGGTCACACTGTGCAATTCGGTGAGATTCAGGCGGAAAATTTCGGACGATTTTCTAACGCTGTGTCTCCTCGGAGAGAATGTAATGCGATACCAAAGATTAATAGTGGCTGGTTTTGCGGCATTGACAGTTGGTTCATGCCTGCAATTCACATCCCTGGCCGATGAAGCCGCGACACCGGACGAACATCCTCTGAAACCGGCAATTCGATACGCTCAGGCCTGTCTGGAAAGGGTTGAGGCGTTGCCCGGATACGAAGCGACGTTCTTCAAAAAAGAAGTCGTGGGGACGACAACAATTTCCCAAAAGATGACGATCAAAGTTCGTCACAATCCATTCAGCGTCTACCTTTATTTCCACAGCCCCCACGAAGGCCGGGAAGTGATTTACGTTGAAGGCGAAAACAACGGGAAGCTAGTGGCCCACGAAGCTGGACTTCTGAGCCTCGCTGGTGCCATGGAATTAATGCCCACAGATCCGATGGTGATGAGTGAAAACCGTTACCCCATCACCATGGCGGGAATTTCAAACGCCGTCAAAGTCATGATCAAGCGTTGGGAAGAAGAAACCAAGTATGGTGAAATTGAAGTGAAGTACTTCAAGGATGCCAAGCTGGGATCCCTCAGCTGCCGAGTTGTTGAAGCAACCCATCCACAGCCTCGACGGCAGTTCGATAACCACAAGATTCGGCTTTGGGTGGATTCCGAATCAGGACTTCCAGTCAGAATGCAGAAGTTCGGATTTCCAAAGAAAGCTGGCGCCCAACCACCAGTCATAGAAGACTATACATTCACAGACATCAAAACTAACGTCCGGCTGACTGACGCCGACTTCGATCGAAAGAACAGGAAGTACAGCTTCTAAAGAAGCTGGGTCAGCGAAAACCGAGCCATCGCCTGCCAACGCTGCTGTACAGCGTTGAAAACCTGACTAAGTGAAAACTGTTTTCTGAGGCAATCGGTTTCAGCGTCGCGGCAAGCAGATATCCGTTTTCAAACAGACCGAGACCTCCAGGGTCTCGGTTTTTTTATTGTGTCGTTTTCCGACGTGAAAATCGCCAGATTGAGTAAACTGAAGCGGCATACATCCACCGACTTTACTTTCTGGTTCTGAGTACCCCAATGCAGATCGAGTCCATCCCTTGTGTTGTTCGCGACATCGTCAGACAGGCTCGCCGCGACAGTGCGATTATTGGTGTTGTCCCAACGATGGGCGCATTGCATGCCGGGCATGTCAGTCTGGTCGAACGAGCTCACGCCGAATGCGATTTTGTGATCGCCACTATCTTTGTGAATCCCAGGCAGTTCGGCCCCAACGAAGACTTCGCGAAGTACCCGCGAACAATGGAACAGGATCTGGAGATGTGCCGCAATGCTGGCGCGGATCTAGTGTTCACTCCCGACACTGCTCAGATGTACGGCCCCGATTCGGAAACCGTCGTCAAGGTCACCCAGCTAACGACACGTCTGGAAGGAGCCGTTCGACCAACGCATTTTGACGGCGTCACTACCATCGTCGCGAAGCTGTTTAACATTACCGATCCAGACAGGGCTTTTTTCGGGCAAAAAGATTTTCAGCAGCAACTTGTGATTCGAAAGATGGTGGCTGATCTGGATTGGGGGATCGAAATTGTCACATGTCCAATCATCCGCGAAACAGATGGCCTCGCGATGAGCAGTCGCAATCGCTATCTCTCGCCACAGGATCGCAAACAGGCTCTGGCATTAAGTCGATCACTGCAGCTTGCCGAAAAGCTTGCCGCAGATGGCCAGACGACGCCCACGGAAATCACACGACAGATGCAGGAATTGATTCAGAATACAGACGGAGTAATCCTGGACTATGCCGTCCTGGTTGATCAGGAAACTCTGTTAACGCTACCAAAACGCCAAAAATCCGCGGTTGCACTTGTCGCAGCAAGACTTGGAGCAACGCGATTGATCGACAATCAGATTCTGCAATTTCGCTGATCGAACGGGATTCGCTATATTGCCGAGAACCACGGGGCAGGGCAGGTTGCTGAACATGTCAGCAACTGGTTTCAGCCTTGCCGTGACCTCATCGAATCAGAGAACTCGCTATGCGAAAAGTGCTTCTGCGCATCGTTTTTGACCAACTTTGGCGCTTTGAATCCGTAGAGAATGAACTGCTGATCGGCTTTGGATGGGCTATTGCGTTGTGGGTGCTGATCGCGATGATTGCCCTGGGAATCATGTGGAAAGTCACTCGCGATTCCCAGCAGATGTTCTCATCACTGTTATTTTGGGCCATCGTGCCAACTGCGATTTCCCTGATTCCAGTGCTGGGGCTGCCGATCGTTCATTCCGGCATACCCGTATTCGGCTACGGCTTCATGATGTTCGTAGGCTTTTCAACCGGAACATTTCTGGCTAGTCGTCGCGCAAAACTTGTGGGATTGAACCCAGACGTGATCTGGGACCTAATGATGTGGTTACTGGTTCCCGGCATCATCGGGGCGAGAATCGTCTATCTTTTACAGAACTGGAATCGAGTTCTCGGCGGAAAGCAGGGCGTGGCGTTTCTAAAGGCGGTTGTCGCTCTTTGGGACGGTGGCATCGTGTTTTATGGTTCCATCATTGGTGGCATCATTGGACTGCTGGTGTTTTGTCGCCGAAATAAGATTCGGCCGCTGCAACTTCTGGATGTGATTATGCCCTCGCTGTTTTTGGGGCTTGGGTTTGGAAGAATTGGCTGTTTCTTGTACGGCTGCTGCTTCGGAGCACCGTGTTCGCTGCCATGGGCCGTTCAGTTTCCGCCGGACAGCATGACGCATGAAGTACTGTCGCAGCGTGGGCCGGAGTTTCTGACGCCAGATAGACTGCTGACAATTCCCCTTCACCCTACACAAATTTACAGTGCGATTCTGGCTTTCGCGTTGGGCGGTTTTCTGAGCTGGTACTTCCGGCGTCGACCGTTTGCAGGATCCGTTCTGGCCTTGGGATGGATCATCTACCCGATCAACCGGTTCGTTCTGGAGATCATCCGCGACGATGAACCCGGGCGGCTGGGCACTCAGCTTACGTTCTCTCAGCTAATGAGCATTGGGCTGTTTGTTTCCGGATGTCTGCTAATGTTCGTTCTGCAGAAAAAGAACGCTTCCAAAGGTCAGACAACCGCGGCCGAAACCAAGACAAAAACTACTCTCACGTAGTAACACAAGCTCTACTGCGATCAGCGGTGCGCCGTAAACTCAACGCGTCAGGGCACGCACGGTATTTGCTCAGTGCGGCTATATGAACGCTGTCGCAGCAACTCTACAAACCTGAGTGGATTGAGCTTTAGGGAAAAATAATGTGAAATACTGAGGTGAAGCGGCTGCCGAGGGTTCTGAACTGGTTTGCCTGTCAACTTGATGAGATTTCACTTTCCTTTCTCCAGGCCGGACTCAACGTTGGATGCGATTTCTGATAGTCAGCTAATTCAACAGTCGATTGCCGGCGACCTTGAAGCATTTGAAGCGCTCATTAAACGATATCAGGATCGTCTGGTACATAGCCTGGAACACGCTCTTGGATCTCGCGAAGACGCACTTGATGCGGCTCAGCAGGCATTTGTATCGGTCTGGCAAAAGCTGGATACGTTTCGTGAGGATTCCGCTTTCTATTCGTGGTTGTAT
Organism: Fuerstiella sp.; assembly: GCA_041689795.1. Taxonomy (GTDB): domain Bacteria; phylum Planctomycetota; class Planctomycetia; order Planctomycetales; family Planctomycetaceae; genus Fuerstiella. Next base: position 17,483 of record JBDNFN010000384.1, read on the forward strand.
CGAGTGGCCCTGAATGCAGCCATCAGCAACAGACGCAAGCAGCGGTTGCCGACGACGTCGCTGGAAAACTACATTGAGGCATCAGGCATTCCCCCTGCTGACGAGAACATCGAAGCAAGTCCTCAGTATCAAATGACGAGCGAAGAACATGTGCGGTTGGTGCGCGAAGCGTTGCAGCAGCTGCCCGAGGAGTTCCGACAGCCACTTGTTCTAAAAGAGATGGACGGATTTTCGTACGAAGAGATCTCGTCCATTCTGAAGATTCCGATTGGCACGGTACGCAGCCGCATCTTTCGTGCGCGCAAAGAACTCACTGAACGCCTGCAACGAGTACTGGGCGAGTAACCGAACAGTCCAAAAGATGGCGAATTGACGCCATGTCCGGAACTGCCGCAGACACCAGACAGCGTTATCTTGTGGAACCGGAAACCCATGGATTCCACGAGCAATAATACATCGCTCGCGGAACGCTGGCTTCCAGCACCTGATCCATGACAGATGTCGACTGCTGTGCCTTGGCTCCGAGAAGCACGTCAATTAGGCCCGGAGTAGCCGAGTACTCAATTGTTTCGTAATCAGTCAAACCGATTGATGAAGCAAGGGCTGCCAGAGCGTCTTCTTCGTAACCGATCTCGTCCACCAATCCGCTTTCAACAGCCTGATTAGCGGTATAGATTTGGCCTGTCGCCAAAGCTCGAACCTGCTCTTCATTCAACTTGGGTCGATTCTGTTCAATCACACCGACAAAGCGAACAAACGAATCATCCAGAATGGCCTTCCAGACTTCCTGCTCGCGTTCAGTAAGATCACGAAACGGATTCAGTGAGTCCTTGAGGGGACCGGTCACCAGCGGCTCAACCTTAACGCCGATCTTTGTGGCCAGCTCAGAAGCATTGAATCGAGGCACAATAACACCAATGGATCCTGTCCATGTTGTTGGTTCGGCAAAGATGCGACCGGAGTTCCCGCTGGCCATGGCAATGTAGTAACCACCGGAAGCCGCAAGCCGCTTCATGGCAACATACACAGGCTTCCTGTCTGACAGCTTTTTGAGTTCGTGGTAAAGCTGATGGCTGTCGGCCACTAACCCACCCGGACTGTCGATGGCTAGCAAGACTCCTTTTACGTTGTCGTCGCTGGTCGCATGCTTGATTTGCTTTAGCCAGCGTTCTGTATACGGAGGCATGATTGTTCCGGAGAAATTAATGACAGCCAGTTTCGAAGGCGCAGATGCGTTTCCGGAATGATGCGATTGACTGATTCCGCTGGCGGGACTGCTTGATTCAGCAGCCTTACTAAGCAGAAAAACCACGTTCATAAGAATAGACGCTGTTAATACTGCAACCAGAAGCCGCTTTCCAGTGGATCTCCCACTCGAATCCGGCGCCTCAACACGGATTACCACTGAACCGGTGGACACCGTAGTAGAATCCCCGGGTGACATAGAACGCTCGTTGCTCATTGCCGCATTTCCTGAATCAATAAATCTACGTGAAACTATCGCCTTCAATGCGATTGTCGTCGAAAGCAGGTCACATGTGAAGACAGGCAGTCTGAGTCGAGTTTCTTTGTCGGGGAAACTGTCACATTCGCATGAATAATATCTATCGCGAGGCCACAGAATCTGACTGTCCGGAACAACAGACTCATTCGGCCAAGTCGATAGACCTGAAGAAGTCGTGTTGGATGGTCACTCCTGGATGTCTTTGAGTAGCCTCGTATCCAGCCGATTCTGCCGACTTTCAGAGACGATTGAATGCTCCAGCGATGACACAACGTTTCGGCAGAATGATCTCTGAACGGAATCAGGAAAGCGGACCATGAAGAAACGATCAGGCATACAACAAGTTATTTTCTCAGCAACAATTGCCGCCTCGCCGTTGTTTGCGTTTCAGATTGGCATTGCATGGGCTACCGATCAACCAACTCTGAAGCCCGTAACCACTGAGCGACCGCTGCAACAAATCCCGCTGCAGGAACAGGTCTCGCAGCCCGTCGTTTCAGTCGCATTTCCAGTGGCTGGCGAATCGAAATCGACCACTGGGAATTCGACGGTAGAGGCTGAGCTTCAGAAGATTTTCCAGCGAAATGGCCAGCAGATGCCAGCCCTCAGTGCAGCCTATACGCCGAGCCCTGCAACGCCGGACATTAAGCTGGTGCAGCACACAGAAAGTGGTCCTCAACACGCCGCAGTTCGAAGACCAGCCAGGAAGGAAGCCACTGAAAAGAAACCAGGTCTTTTCAGACGCCTGTTCGAAAAACTTGCGGGGGAATCAACTGAACCCGTAAGGCCAGTTGGCGAGCCGGCACCGCCGATCCCATCGCCCCCGCCGATCGTGTACAACACTCAGCAGAAGTCAGGACTCGTCAGCAACGATGGTTCTATTCGAGCCCGCGCCACAGGCTACGAAAAACGGCAAGACGAAACGGTTGTCCCATATCTATCCGGAAACAGCAAACAGCAGGACGTGCAATATTACCCATCCGACGGCACACGCGATGCCAGTCAGGTATCGCACAGACAACCTGTGGTTGAGAGTGATGGATTCATAAATCCATTTAGATCACAAAGCATGACTCCGGAAGACGAAGCGCTGCTTGATCTGGATTCACTGATCGAGGATGGAGCACCCGTTACGAAAACGGCTCAGCGCCCGGAACTGCTGGTCGAACCGGCAACATTGCCCGATGTCCAGGTTCCTCGCGGCATCAAAAACGCGGATATCAATTCAGCGGAAGCTATTCGTAGAACGAATGATGGCCCATATACCGGTTATCAACTTGATTCCAATGAACAGTTGTATGGAAACACAAACGCGTCACCACTGTTGGATACACCTGTTCCTGAAGAGACAGTTCCCGAAGAAACCGTCACGCCGCTGATTGAATCCGCTGGACGATTATCGTCCGTGTCAAAAGGCAATCAAGTGCTGGCCGCGCAGTCAGACCTCGAAGAAATCCCGCTGTTGGATGAGCCCGTAACGCAAATTCCGGCTGAGGTAACGCCACAGCTCGATGATGAAATTCCGCTGCTGGAGGAAGAAGGCAACTCTGGTACCTCGAACGACACCGCCGAATCTCTGGTGGCTGCCCCAACGCAGGAAGTTGCCACACAGCAACTCATAGCAACACCGGAGCAGGTCACAGAAATAGCCGAAGAAGAAATGTCGCCGACGGATTCCGAGAAACTAAGATCACTGGAAGTTAAGGCTCAACGTGATCACCAGATTTATCGAATCATGGCTCGCACGGGGCAAAAGGGGTTCAAAGGCTTTTGCCCCGTAGAACTTCGCGATAATCGCCAACTGGTTGACAGTCGGCAGCAGTACAAGGCAAAGTTCGGCCTGCAAACTTACCACTTCAGTTCACAGGAAGCCAAGTCGGCATTCGAGGCCAATCCTGCAAAATACGCTCCCGCCGC
>JBDNFN010000385.1:0-4326 GCA_041689795.1 Fuerstiella sp.
CATCCGGCTGCCATTCACGAAATTTACGGCTCATCCCTGAAATCCAACCAAACGTCATGCAAAATTAAAATGCACGGTCAACTGAAATCGTAATACTACATTACGTAAAGAAAAACCAGGCTTCGGAAGGTATCCGGACATGCTGCTAGACCGGTGGAGCAGCGAGAGCGTCTTAGAAATCTGTCGATCTCGGTTTGCAATACCTTACCGTACAAACGAGCCGCGGCCCGACAACGATTTCAGACTGCAAATTCCCAGCGTGATCTGTGTGTCTCCGGCAAATGCCTCAGTCTCACTAATCGCAACAAATATCATGGTCACACTCGCAGGAAACCGGTTCAAAGGCTGACGGCGGCGGACCAATTTGGGAATTGAGCTGAAACGGCTTGCCCTCTACTGGTTGGACAATTAACAACCTCTTGGCTAATAAAGACGGCTGATATTTCTTAGTTCCGCAGTAACTCTGCAGCGTCTTCAAGCCTCGGAGCGATCCATAAGCATGTCCGAAAACACGAATATCGAAAGCATTCTCACCGAAACGCGTTCGTTTCCACCGCCAGCAACTTTTTCTGCTCAGGCGAACATCAGCAGTGAGGAGCAGTACGAACACCTATGGCACATGGCCAAAGATGATCCGTCTGGCTTTTGGGGAGATATGGCCGAAAACCTGACATGGTTCCGCCGTTGGGATACCGTCATGGATGGCGAAATGCCTAACACAAAATGGTTCACCGGCGGCAAGATCAACGTAAGCTACAATTGCATCGACCGACACTTGGAAACGGATCGACGCAATAAGGCCGCGATTATCTGGGAAGGTGAACCTGGTGACACGCGAGTCCTCAGGTATCAGGACCTGCATCGAGAAGTTTGTAAATTCGCAAACGTACTCAAAAGCCTCGGTGTGGAAACTGGCGACCGTGTCACACTTTACATGCCGATGATCCCGGAACTCACCATCGCCATGCTGGCTTGTGCTCGCATTGGGGCCGTCCACTCCATCATTTTCGGGGGCTTTAGTGCTGACGCTGTTGCAGACCGCAATAACGATGCTCAGGCCAAACTCGTCATCACAGCAGACGGTGGCTGGCGACGCGGAAAGGAAATCCCTCTTAAGATCGCCGTCGACGCAAGTCTGGAAAAATCGCCTTCGGTTGAGAAAGTCGTTGTAGTTCGCAGAACAGGCGGCGACGTCGATATGGTTCCCGATCGGGACCTGTGGTGGCACGAACTCATGGACGGTGCTTCGGCCGACTGTGACGCCGTGGAACTGGATAGCGAGCATCCGCTTTTCATTCTCTACACCTCAGGAAGCACGGGTAAGCCCAAGGGAGTTTTACATACTTCAGCCGGCTATCTGCTCGGCACAACCATGACAACAAAGTGGGTGTTTGACCTTAAAGAACAGGACACTTATTGGTGCACGGCCGACATCGGCTGGATTACCGGGCACAGCTATATCTGTTACGGCCCGTTATCGAATGGGGCCAGCATTGTGATGTACGAAGGTGCCCCAAACTGGCCGGATGAAGGTCGCTTTTGGGAACTGATCGAAAAGTATCAGGTAAGCATTTTCTACACGGCTCCGACAGCGATTCGAGCATTCATAAAGTGGGGGAATGAGTGGCCGGAAAAGTATGACCTGTCCAGCCTGCGACTTCTCGGAACCGTCGGCGAACCAATCAACCCCGAAGCGTGGATGTGGTACCACGAAATCATTGGGCAGGAACGTTGCCCAATCGTTGACACCTGGTGGCAAACAGAAACGGGAGGAATCATGATTAGCCCTCTGCCCGGAGTAACGGCAACCAAACCGGGAAGCTGCACCAAGCCATTGCCTGGGGTCGTTCTGGATATTGTATCCGAAAAAGGCGAAAGCCTGGATGTAAACCAAGGCGGACTTCTGGTTATGAAGCAGCCGTGGCCTCACATGCTCAGAACTCTCTACGGCGATCATGATCGATTTATCGAAACCTACTTTTCGACGATTGAAGGCTGCTATTTTGCAGGAGACGGAGCTCGCCGCGATCAGGACGGCTATGTCTGGGTGATGGGCCGGGTTGACGACGTAATTAACGTTTCCGGCCACCGGCTTAGCACAATGGAAGTTGAGAGCGCGCTGGTTGCTCACGGAAAGGTCGCTGAAGCGGCTGTCGTCGGTTTTCCCCACGAAATCAAAGGGGAAGGCATCTGCTGTTTCGTGACGCTAAAGGTCGATGATGGCACCGAGGACTTGAAAGCCGAACTGATTCGGCACGTCCGCCAACAGATCGGAGCACTTGCAACGCCTGACCAAATTCGCTTTGCAGCCTCATTGCCAAAGACTCGCAGTGGCAAAATCATGCGGCGGCTACTCAGAGACATTGCGGCAGGACGTGAGTCAACACAGGACACTTCAACCCTTGAAGACTTCAACATCCTGGCAAAACTGAGAAGCGACGAGGAATAGGAAACCTGAATGGGTTCCGCAGCGACTCAATTGCGATTCAAAAAAGAAAACCCAGGAAATCGTAACGTTTTTCCGAGCAGCAACTTAGGTCGACGCCTTCATCACTGGAAAATTCAGTGCCGAACACGGATTGTCGCGGCAGCACCGTTCTGTTATCAATGGTGTTGCCGCGATTCCTCTCTCCCTGCATTTTTCGCAGGTTTTCGGCGGCAGATGATCTCACATCAAACGCTTCGGAAGGAATCCGTAGCGTATTTGCCATGGAGTTGGCAATGGCCCAATCTACAAAACATAAACTGCGCGTCCTGTTTGTGGACGATGACGAATCGATCTCAAGTTTGCTTGAGTCAGAACTTCCGCGGATGGGGCACAAGGCCACCGTCTGTCGATCTCCTGGCGAAGCGGCACACGCGATCAGCAAGCAAACATTCGACGCTGCAATCGTCGACTTGCGCATGCCGGGGGGTAGTGGCTGGGACGTCATTGATCAACTGCGCGAAAATTCTCCCGAAACTGACTATGTGATCAGCACTGGCCATGGCAGCATGGATGATGCGATTCGGGCTATCCGCATGGGAGCGTACGACTTCCTGCCAAAGCCAGTGTCTCTCTTCGAAATATCAGCAGTTCTGCAACGTATTGGCGAAAAGAAAGCCCTTCAGAACAAGAACGTCGCTCTGGAATCTCGGCTGCAGCAGGTTGAAGGAAGGTCAGATTTGATCGGACACTCCGCTGCCATGGAACGCGTAAAAACGCTGATTGACAAGATCGCTCCGACAGATTCAGCGGTCCTGATTCTTGGCGAAACCGGTACAGGCAAAGAAATGGTTGCTCGCCGCGTTCACGAACAAAGCGGACGCGCCAAGGCCCCGTTTGTCGCAGTTAATTGCGGTGCGATCCCCGAAAATCTTGTTGAAAGCGAATTCTTCGGACATCGTAAAGGCGCTTTCACAGGTGCGGACACTGCTCGAACCGGCCTGTTCGAGGTCGCAAACGGTGGAACTCTGTTTCTGGATGAATTAGGCGAACTTGACAAATCGATGCAGGTCAAACTGCTGAGGTTTCTTGAATCGGGCGAAGTCCGCAGAGTCGGCGAAAACGAGCCATTCAAAGTGGACGTTCGCATTGTGTGCGCCACAAACAGTGATCTGCAGGAAATGGTCAATATAGGAACGTTTCGCGAGGACCTTGTCTTCCGTGTGAACACGTTCGAAATTCATCTACCGCCGCTGCGAGAACGTCGGGATGACATTCCTGAACTTGCGTGGCATCTGATTGCCCGACACCTGAAACGAGAATCTGTTCCAGAGTCTATCCTTGCCCCGGAAACTATTGAGATCCTCAAGGCTCAGGAGTGGACTGGCAACGTTCGACAGCTAGCGAATGTCATGGAACATTCTGCAATTCTGTCCGACGGAATTTGTATTCGTCCAGAAGATCTTCCACAAAATATTACTCGCGGGTCAATCAACCACCCCCGCGCCGCGCAGACTAGCGAGTTTGCTCTGGGAAATGAGCCAAAAACTCTTCGCGACATGGAAGATAAGATGATCCTTCACGTTTTGAAGAAGCATGACGGTGATAAGCCGAGTACAGCCAAAGAATTGGGAATTGCACTCAAAACGCTGTACAATCGACTCAGCCAGCTGGAAGAACGCAAAGAGGCGGGCTAAGCGTGCTCGACATGAGTTCGACGATTTCTTGGAACCACGTTTGCGGAAATCCTGCACTGCAGCAAACTGTGTGTAGATAGACACGAGCGACAAAAGTCGGTTGTTTTAAGGTTGGGATTTGCCGCAATTCCGGATTTGAATCCGTCAGGCGACTGTGAAGCGCGGGAAGCCGTTTCGAAGCAATGTGAGACCGTGCAAGAGCTC
>JBDNFN010000386.1:0-21035 GCA_041689795.1 Fuerstiella sp.
CGGTACCGCCGCAACTTTCCAACAGCAAAGCCGGGACCAATGCTCTATTCCACAACCAGAAACCAAACCGGCGCAACGCCGATGAGTTACGCTGCGCAAAATTTCCCGCCGACCGATCGCTCGAGATACACTTGATTAAGGACTAGAGGGAGTGTTGGTTGACGGAGCAGGCGGGAAACATGCGGCTGTGAACTTTTCCGCCCCCAAGACTGACCGCTTCATCCAGCGACCGACGTTGGCTCAATGCTGTGCTAACGCAGCGGTATCAGGGCTGGATTACGGAGTTCAGGTAAATCGTGGCGGAAATTTCATGAACTTTTCGGAGCCGTGCGGCAAACGGGTTTTGTTGACCTTCCGGTGGGGCTACATTCGCAGCTTTGCGGCCCGATTTTTCACGTCGCGTGAAGTCACTTCCCAGCTGACTGGCCCTCAGACCGAATCAATGTGGCTGTTGCCGAACTAGGAAAAAGGCGAACAGCCAAGGCTAAGCCCACGCTAATCGATTGGATGACCGCAGCCCTCGCGTTTTCGCAGTCGCCTGCAATCGATAGTGTTGGATACACTCTGACTGGCGATCCGTTTTCTTCTGACGTGGATGGTGTTCGCATTCGACTGTGAAATGCGAAGTCTAATCCGCTGACGTTCCACGGGAATTTCGCTTCCACTCTCCGCCAATGGACCAGCAACGGCTCTGGCGGCGTGTTTCGGAAAGTGTTCGCCAGGAAGACTGAAACTCAACTTGATTATGCTGAGGGTCATCGCCGTCAATAAACAAGCAAACTCCGCCTTCATGACCCGGCAATGGAACAATTGAAGGACGGAGTTGCTGATTTTTTAACAACTGATTGCGGTCAGGGTTCGCAACTAAAACATCGCAACAGGATGCTCGGAAACGACCATGCCTGCAATTTTATCGGCTACTTTTTTGCGGAAATACAATACACGGCACTCGCAGAGCGAATGAAAAGTTCACCGTCACTGATGGCTGGTGTTGCACTGTAGTCGGTGCGATCGGAAGCAAAACTGTTTGTGTTGATCTGCTTCATTTCATCCCCTACTTCAATGACAAAGACGTCTCCGTTACGTGATGTATAGAACATATGGCTGTCAGCGATTACAGGCGAAGAATAGTCCTGTCCGCCCATGCCGCCACCGCCATATCCACCGCGTCCATCGCGTCCACCGCCGCGCTGACCTTCGCCGCCCGGGGCTTGTTCCGGACCAGCTGTTTCTTCGGGTTTGTCTTCACCAGATAGACTAGTCAGACGAGCCTGAGTAATTCGTTTTCCCGTGGCCATGTCGACCGACGTCGCAACCTTATTGTTGATCACATACATCTTGCCGTCATAAATGACTGGAGAAGCAGTGCTGCTTACGTCGCGACCTATCCACACAACATGTGTATCCTTAACGTCGCCTTTTCCGCCGGCGCGGACAGCCATTGAAGTGCTTGCTCCGCGTCCACCGGCCATCACAATCACGAGTTCACCGTCAGCAACAACGCTTGCTCGAGCAGAATCACTGCCGGGCACTTCGCAGAACCACCGCAGCTTTCCGTTTTCCGGATTCATTCCCCAGAGTTCGCCAGGGACAGCGAGTACCAGATCCGTGCGACCTTCCGCTTCGACAAGAATCGGAGTGCTCCAGTTACTCGTATAGCCCGGCGATTCCTGCGTCCAGGCCACCTTGCCGGTTGCTCCATCGAAGGCGACCATTTTGTCGCCTTCAACAAATGCAGGAACGATCACAAGATTTTTATAGACAATGGGGCTCGACGCCGATCCCCAGCCACGGCGTTCAAGATTTTCACCGACAGTGTGTTGCCACAGCTCACGGCCGTCGCCCAGATCAAGTGCCAGAACACCTGTTTTCCCGAAGAATACATATACGCGTTCGCCGTCTGTAGCAGGCGTATGTGAGGCATAACCGTTCTGAGCAAACATGCCACGAAACTCATCCTCGGGAAGTACAGGCGCTTCTTCGTGTGACCACAGTACATGGCCGGTCGCTCGCTCAAGACAAAGTACGTTGCGCTTTAGATCGTTCAACGATCCAGGTGCCGCTTCATCCACGGCATATCCGCTCCAGCAGGTCACAATCACTCGGTCGCCAATGACAATCGGACATGACAGCCCTGGACCCGGCAACTTTGCTTTCCACTTCAGGTTTTCCGTGTCGCTCCAGGTAGTTGGTACCGGAGTGGCGTCCTGGCTGACTCCAGATCCATTTGGGCCGCGAAATCGAGCCCAATCAGACGCATCGACGACTGAAAGAACCATGCTGATGGCGACCAGAAAACCGGAAACTCGCAAGGACATAATTTAACTCCGATTAATTAGTAGATTGACAGGTGCTGCCGTGATGATGAAATGTGGCATAGTCACGGCGAAAGTTGATTTCGTTTTCAGCAATGTCACGCAACACAGATGGCAGTGTGACGCGAATTATGAACAAGGACGGTGGATTCGATGATGTCGCATTCGTATGTGCCGACTTACAAACATTGTGCCAGATGTGTTCTGAACGTAACAAACCGGCGACGTGATGTAATCCCGTGCCGGTCTGTCATTATTCGGTTAGCCAGCAGGTCCGCCGATTCTACTCCTCGATTGGTGGACGCTTGCGCTCGCCACCTTCGCCGCCCGGTCCACGGCCTTCGCCTTCACCACCCGGTCGGCCGCCGCCGAATCCGGCGCGACCACCAGCAGGCCCGCCTGGTCCACCACCTGGAAATCGGTTGGCCATCGCATCCAATTCCGCTTTGTCGATAGACTTGTCTTTGTTGGTGTCAACGGCTTCAAGGTTTTCTCGCATGCGTTCGGGGATTTCGTCACCGGACAGTTTGCCGTCTTTGTCAGCATCAAATCGCTGCAGCATGAATTCGCTCATGTTGCCGCCACCAAATCCTCCGCCGGGGCCACCACCCATGACTGGACCTCGTCCTTCGGGCCCTGGAGAAGCAAGTTCGCTGCTGTCTAGTTTTCCGTCTTTATTCTTGTCCAGCTTTTTCAACGAGACGACAGCAAGGTCGATTTCGCCGGCTGAAAGCTGTCCGTCACCATCTGCGTCGAGTATTGCCAGAACTGCAGAAGGTCCGCCGAAGCCACTTCGTCCGCCTGACTGAGCACCACCAAAGCCGCCACGACCAGCTTCTGGACGCATGCCTTCAGCCGAGCCACGACGACCGCCGCGTCCTCCTTCAGGGCCTTCACCGCGACCGGGTTCGCGTTGTCCCTGACGACCGCCGACTTCGGCGGTAATTTCGTCTTTTGTCAGGAAACCGTCTTCATTTTTGTCTGCTCGAGCGAACATACTTTGAAGTCGCTCAGGGGCTTCTTCCTTGCTGATCTTACCGTCTTCGTTCTTATCGAAGGTCATCATGCGTTCTACCATAGAACTTGCATCGCCACCGCCCTGACCCCGACCTCCTTCTTCGCCTCGACCACCGCCAGGAGGTTGTGCCATTGTCATAGACGCAGCTGTAAATGTGAGGGCGAATGCCGCCAGTGATATTCTCTTCACGGTAGAAACTCCTGGTTAGTTTGTGCAGACGTAAACCGCGTGCTTGAAAATTGACGCGTGTGTAGCTGCGGGGTGAAAATTCCAGCCGATAGATTGCGGCCGGTGATTGGATTGACTGGACGGACAAACATGTCCGTACGTCGCTTTTATTAACGCTTCCAACTTAAGGATGTAATCGGTGCGGTCCTGACTGTAACGCTGCAGTCTGCCGCATGGTCGCAGATCGCGAATTTCTGTCAGCGAACCGGGACAACGCCTTCCGCAGTCCCTGCATTTTAAGTCGCTTTTCCAGATACACGGCGTGATAGGCCAATACACGGACAGTTGTGATCACGATCGACTTAACGAACACTGGCAACCCCATAGCCATATCTGCTGTCAGCAGGGCAATGGCCAGAATGGCGAGTAAACAACTACACCACGCTCCAAGTGCCGACATTTACGCTTCCTTCTTTATGTCGTTGAAAACTTAGTCTGACACCCCGGTTTTCGCATTCCACCAGGGTTCTGTGTCCCAGTCGTTGGTGTAAACGCCGAATGTGCCGTCGATAGTCGGACAAATGCGTTTTTTTTGAGAATCCTCCGGCTTTCGAGAGACCCGACTTTGGTCTGCTGAATCTATGATTCTTCCATTGGAGGCGTGGATCGATACCGTGGCGGGCAGATTCATCCAGCGGGATTCGCCAGAATTCGAAAGTATGAAACGTCGCCGAAGCAGCCAATCTTTGGCACATTGGCCGCTCTGGAACGGCTTCGCCAGCTTCTTGAAGGATCAACCAGGAATAAACAACATGGCGCTGTACGAAATCGAAACCGAGTCACACATTATGGTGGGCTGGGCTTCCAGCAACGAACAGGCAGAACATATTGCTCAGTTGCACTACCCGGAAGAACGAATCATCCGCATCACAAAACGCCCTCGGGATTTGTGGGTGATTAGCAAACGCCTGCTGGGACTAAAAGGCAAAGGCGAGCCCTGCGATGTCGCTCGAGACTGCCTCAACCGCGCGTCGGGTGATAAACTGCACGCCATCCGATTATACATGCTCGATACCGGAGCTGACCTGTACGAAGCTCAACGAGTAATTGAAACCAACATGGCCATGGGCTGGTAAGTTCATACTAAAACAATTTCCTCTAATCGGCGGAATGTCGCAAATCTGCAGCTCGAACCTTGGACACCCATCAAAATGCGTCGATTCGATGTATTGGCCTGCGTTGGGAATTTCGGCGAATGGCTTTAAGCTTCTGGGGGGTGGTCCGACATAGATAGGCCTTCCAGGATGCTCTGCATCCGATCGGTATCATCCCGGTGCACTATCATGTTGCCCACCAGCGGGCGCGACGCGATCTTGTGGTTGCCGTCCTTGTCCGTCGTGGTTTCTACCGCACGGATGGATAAGAAATTCGCAGCGTCACAGTCCGGGCAAACTGCGGTATCAATGCCAATGTAGTCTCTGGCATCCGGAGCATTTCTAGTGAAGTCGCTAAGACCCCAAATTTGTCCGTCACGAAGCTGTTCAACAGCCAATGTATCACCTTCCGGCGGATCAACTTTGCCGACGCCTTCTTCACAGTTCGTCCGGCGTGAGCATGATTCACTATCTGGAAGTAAAGCTGTGCAGCCGTCTGCATACAGCCAGCGTAGTCCCAGCATAACCGCCGCTTCTGCCGCCCAGAAAGATCCCGGATACCGTCACGTTGCCGTGACCGAGTCTCCAAAATCCTTCGTTGTAAAATACTTAATGTAATCGGCCAGGATTGTGGGCGAAAAAATGGGCCCGGAGATTGCCTCGGCATCAAACCGCGCCATTCCGTTAAACGCCCAAGCGATATAGAGGCCAAGAACCGCCGCCAGCAGTCCGGAAATACCTGCGATAAATGGGTTCCGAACTTTTCCTGCTTTAGTGCTTGTTCAAATGACCATCCCGAGCATTGCACCGCAATCGCCGGTCAACAAAAAACTGACTTAGATAATGGGAATCCAAGCCAGCCCATACGCGCAAATAATGTCCAGAATGATCGCACTGATTCTTCTGCAAAGGCACATGAATGGAATGCCCAACGCGCTAATTCCACCCGACTGCCGATACGTTTCTGCTCACATCCTGTACCCCGACTGGCCCGTTCAGGAAATTCGCAACACCATTACGATTTCGAGAATCTACTATCCAGACGTGAGACGTCTTCAACCTTCAGATAAGCATAGCGACTGCCCCAATCGGCCCGGACGGTCACACCGTTCCGGGCGAATTGGCTGCGATAAAAACGAATCCATTTCTACTACATATTGATCTCGTAACCTTTACGATTTTCTCTGACAAGGAATGAGTTTGCCAATTCGTCGCCGACGATTTCTCGCGAGGCCGCGTCCCACTTGAGCTCTCGGTTTAGACGCATCGCGATATTGCTGAGGTGACAGATTTCCAGCATGCGGTTGTGCGACCAGACATCGGAAATCGGCTGCTTGCGAGAATGCATGGCTTCGATGAAGTTGGCAGTGTGGTTTTCACTAACCTTGCCGCCGTAAATATCTTCGATGGCACCTTCCGGCAATGGATTTTCCTTCAGATCCTCAACCGGCTTGCCGGTAATCTTGCCTCGGTTAACGAAGAATCGACCTTCGGTGCCTTCAAACAGAATGCCGTTATCGCCTTCGCTGGTGATGATCATTTCGACATCATTAGGCATATCGACCCTGATCTTGAAGGTGGTTGCCGCGTTGTACTGATCGTGAACCACAGGATTTCCGTCCTTGTATTTAACCGGCAGACTAAATTCGAGCGGCGTTATCTTGCTCGGGCCAGTATCCGTCGCACCCAGAGCCCAGCAGGCAATGTCGACGTGATGAGCGCCCCAGTCGGTCAGTTTGCCGCCCGAGTATTCGTGCCAGTTTCGGAAGGCGTAATGGCAATTGCTGAACAGCGGAACACCGCCGCCGTAACCAGTTCGCATTTGCGGGAGAGCGCGGTAATCAACCTTGGGAGCTGGGCCGAGCCAGAATTCCCAGTCCAGTTCCTGCGGAACGGGCGCCGCTGGAATCACGGGGGAAGCTTCCATACCGTTGATTCCGCAGGTTACTTTCTGAACGGTGCCGATGCGTCCATTCGTCACGAGGGCAACGGCCTGAAGAAAACGCTGATCTGATTCTGTTCGCTGCATCGTGCCCACCTGGAACACGCGACCGGTTTCTTTAACCACCTTCTCAATCAGCTTGCCTTCCGCAATCGTCAGTGTCAGCGGCTTTTCGCAGTAGACGTCTTTTCCGGCGTACATCGCTTCGACTGCAATCTTAGTATGCCAATGGTCGGGAGTAGCGATCATCACCGCGTCGATGTCTTTTCGATCCAGAATCTTTCGATAGTCTTTATAAGAGTCAGGCTTCTTCTTCTGTGCTTTCTCCGCCTGTTCTACGTTGGAACCGAGCACGTTTGCATCGACGTCAGCAAATGCCGCAAAATCCGCAAACTTGAATGACTTGCTTGTGATGCCCCAGCCTTGGTTTCGAAGTCCGATTGTGGCAAACACAGGACGGTCGTTCGGAGACTGGTAGCCAAAGGCTCTGCTTGCCGACGGGCAAAAAGCGGCCGCAGCCCCGGTGACCGCAATTCTCTGAAGGAATGAACGGCGTGTTGTTTGGCGAGATCTTGACATTGAGGGCAATCCTGTTGGGGAAATATGGTCAGAAGACCGGCAGGTAAATGTGCGTAACCGCAACGCCTACGAGCGGTCGCTTTACAACTACTCTTCGACGTTTCAAATTCGGTGAAGAAAGATACCCGAAATCGTAGGCTGATGACAATTGAACGCAAAACTTAGTAACTGCCGGCCAATTTTGGATCTTGTCGGCAGTCAATCGGTTGATCATCGCGAAATCGATGCGAAACCACGAATCAACTTATAGAATGCCGAGATACGGTATTCAACGCGACTTCATGTATGCGCTGCGATTGTGCAGGAGAGCTATTCGCTCGTCGATAAATGACGTTGTTCACAACATTGATTTGATGTACGCGATCGTGTTCGAATTCGGCCGACAGATTCACCATGAGTCGCCGTGTAATACGATTAGAGTATTTTACGTAATGACGTAGCGAAACTCGTGTAGAGTTTCGCTACGTCTATTTACAGGATCACGCCGAAAGTGTTGACGACTTTCGCTACCAGTGACCGGTCCTGTTTGTAAGTTGCTCCGGAAATTACCGAACGGCTCACGCAAAAAGGTTGTGTAAGTCATCATGCGCGTCCGGCGTAGGGCCAGAGATTCCCGCCGAGGTTGCTGTGGTGAAAACCGCTATAAAGTCGACAACTTCATAGAATCCGATTCAACCGGTAACACTGTGACGGTTTCAAGCAGATGCTGCAGTCGTGTCTTCGTTAAAATTTAGTGACAGCAGCATTCTCATTCGGGCGGCCTAAGCCACAGAGCCCACGAATCCTTCAGCAACAATATTTGGAGCGGGGCAGTGAAGTTCTGTGCTAAATTCTGAAAACCTAAATCATCTATACACTTTGACCTGTTGGTTCTGTTCCGGCCATCTTCATTACGTTCAATGACGAGATTCAAAATGAGTGTCAATTCCTCCATCAGCCCGCTTCTCATTGAATTCGATCTCCGTGGACTACACTTGCGCAATCGAATTGCGCTGGCTCCTATGACACGAGCTCGCGCTGGTGTAAATCGCGTGCCAAACAAACTGATGGTCGAATACTATGCACAGCGGGCATCCGCCGGGCTGATCATTTCTGAAGCGACGACGATTTCTGAACAGGGAAATGGCTGGAATGAATCACCGGGAATCTACACCGACGAAATGTCCGACCACTGGAAACCAATCGTCGACGCCGTTCATGTCAAAGGAGGCGTAATCTTTATGCAGCTATGGCATTGTGGTCGAGCGTCTCATAGTGACTTTCACGGTGGTGAATCAGCCGTTGCTGCGTCCGCGATTGCGATCAATGGCGACCATATCCACACTCCGCTTGGCAAGAAGCTTTATGAAGTTCCTCGATCGCTGGAAACTCATGAACTTCCTCAGCTGATCGACGATTACCGAACCGCCACAATTCGAGCCAAAGCCGCCGGGTTTGACGGGGTCGAAATTCATTCAGCTAATGGCTATTTTCTGAACACGTTTCTGGAATCAAAAACCAATCACCGCACCGATCAATACGGCGGAAGCATTGAAAATCGTTGCCGACTGTTACGCGAAGTGGTAGATGCAGTCAGTGCAGCCTGGTCGCCAGATCGAGTCGCCGTGCGGCTTTCTCCTAACGGCGTTTTTAACGATATGGGTTCGACCGATTATCGCGAACAGTATACGCACGCCGCTTCAGTGCTGAATGAATTCGGCTTGGCATACCTGCACGTGATGGATGGCCTGGCGTTCGGTTTCCACAAGCTTGGCGAACCGATGACGCTCACTGATTTTCGCAGTGTGTTTGATGGTCCTTTGATGGGCAACTGCGGCTACACTCAGAAAACGGCCGAACGGGCGATAGCCAATGGCGATGCCGATCTCATTTCGTTCGGCCGTCCGTTTATCAGCAATCCAGACCTGGCGGAACGGTTTGCGAATAGCTGGCCGCTCGCTGACGACGCGGAAATGGCGACGTGGTATTCGCCAACAGGTGCTGACGGATATACGGATTTTCCGGCCTATCAAACAGGTTCGTGACGGTGCCGCAAAAAAGAAAATAGGTTTGGCCGCTCACTTATTGCTGTCAGTGTCTGACGGTTTTGGGAATCAAACTGCATGTGGGGCTGTAGACACGAGCGGATGATATTAAATTCGCCCAGAGCCCGCAGCAGTCGGGAAGTCGAACGAACGGATGAGTTGAAAGTTACTTCTTGCTGGAAGAAGTTTTGCTTTTCCCAGCCTTGCCGTTCGATTTGCTGGCCGCCTTTGCAGCAATCTTTTTTGATGCCTTGTTTGAGGACTCTATCTTCTTTTTAGCTGACTTCGATGTGGCAGCGTCATCGATGAAAATACGATCCCAACCAGAAACAAACTTCTTGGACGCTCCGGTGTGAACTGTGTATCCGGTCATGAATCATTCCTGTGTAGAGTAATCTGAATTCAGTGAACATCGCTGTATTATGCTGGAAGCGTAATTGGATTGTGCGCAGACCGCAACAAATTTGAGCGGGATTGTGTCGAACCGATCGGGGATGCTCAACATCGACAATTGTCCTTGGTTAGAATGAAAGAATGGAAGAATCATCACGTTACCAGAAACAGATTTTGTTTTCGGGGATTGGCAAGCGCGGACAACAGGCACTACGTCAATCGAAAGTGTTGCTTGTTGGGTGCGGAGCGCTCGGTTGCGTGCTGGCTGACACGATGGCTCGTGCGGGCGTCGGGTACGTAAGGGTTGTAGATCGTGATTTTGTTGAATTCAGTAATTTGCAACGGCAGATGCTGTTCACCGAAGATGACGTTGAGTCGCATCTGCCAAAGGCCGTTGCGGCCGTTGATCGGCTGCGGCGAGTGAATTCTGAAATTATGCTGGACCCAGTTGTGGCTGATGTGGATTTCACGAACATCCGACAGTTTGCAGACGGAATGGACCTGATTCTTGACGGCACTGACAACTTTGAGATCCGCTATCTTATCAACGATGTTTCACTGGAAATGAACATCCCCTGGATCTTTACCGGCTGCACGGGAAGTCATGGCCAGATGATGCCCGTGATTCCCGGGGTATCCGCGTGCCTGCGATGTCTGATGCCGCATCCACCGCCACCGGGAACAACAGAAACCTGCGATACAGCAGGAGTTCTCGGTCCTGCCATCAACGTGATCGCGTCATTGCAGGCAGCGATGGCGTTGAAAATTCTTGCGGCGTCCACCGAGGTGAATGCGTTGCAGACAGTGCCGCTGAAGCTGAATATTGTGGATGTGTGGGATTTAACTTTCCGCCAGGTGGACGTCTCGGGACTCAGGGAATCAACAAACTGCCCAGCGTGCAAAGGGGGCGAGCGGCTTTGGCTGGACGGTAGTCAAGCCTCCGGATCGACTGTTCTGTGTGGCAGAAACGCAGTTCAGGTTTCACCGGCTGAGAAAACGCAGCTTTCGCTCGAAGATCTGGGTCTTCGACTGGCATCGGTGGGCAAAGTGACGTCCAATCCGTTCTTGGTGAGGATCGCAGTCGCCGATTCAGATCTGGAACTTACCGTATTTGCGGATGGTAGAGCTATTGTTAAGGGCACAGAAGACCCATCCGTCGCTCGAGCAGCGTATTCCCGTTATATCGGAAGCTGAATTGCGGATGGCCCTAAGTCGGCATGCAACGGTTGGTACAACTCTTAGTCTTTTGCCAAAGGAAACGTAGACAACACGTTTCGATGAATTGAATAACTGGCGGGTTGCAAAATGCAGTCGCCCCAAGCAACTTCAACGTGATACAAACACTCCGCCATTTTCTGGAACTAATTCGCTTTAGCCACACGGTGTTTGCTCTGCCGTTTGCGGTTTTGGCAGCCGTCCTGGCATGGTTCCAGCCGGGCACAGAGTTCAGAATTCGCGACGGGGTGGGGATTCTGCTGTGTATGGTTTTTGCTCGATCTGCTGCCATGGCTTTCAACCGCCTTGTCGATCGCGATGTTGATTCCGACAATCCTCGCACGGCAGTCAGGCATATTCCGGCAGGATTGCTTTCGATTCGGTCTGTCGCTGTCTTCACTGTGATCTGCAGTCTGGCGTTTATCGCTTCAACGTTGATCTTTCTGCCGAAGCAATTGCCTATTCTGCTGTCAGTGCCCGTGCTTCTGTTTCTGCTGGGCTACAGCTATGCCAAACGCTGGACAAGTTTATGTCATTACTGGCTGTCGGCAGCTTTGATGATATCGCCGTTGGCCGCCTGGATCGCTGTGCGCGACGAATTCGCACTGCCGCCAGTACTAATAGCTGGTGTGGTTTTTTTCTGGGTTGGCGGATTTGATATCATCTACGCGTGTCAGGACGCCGACTTCGACAGGCAGCATAAGCTCCACAGTATTCCGGCCAGATTTGGCGTTGCAAATGCATTACGATTTGCGTTCCTGAGTCATGTCACGACGGTGGTAATGCTGTTTTTGCTTTGGCACCAGACACAACTGGGCAATCTGTTTTTCTATGGAGTGTTCGCGATCGGTCTGCTGTTGATATACCAACACTGGCTGGTGCGCCCGAACGATCTTAAACGGGTTAACATCGCGTTCTTCAACGTGAATGCAATTGTGAGTTTCGGAATCCTGATTACAGCCTGCATCGATATCTGGATGCGAAGGAGTTAAGCCATGTTTCAAATACTCGACAAACCAATGCGGGTAATCGCGGACAAAGTTCATTCTGGCGAACGGCTTTCCTTCGACGAAGGTGTGTACCTGGACGAAGTCGCCGACTTGCACACCCTTGGTCATCTGGCGAATATCGTACGTGAACGCAAAAACGGAAACTTCGCTTACTACAACACCAACATCCATCTGAACCCCACAAATGTATGTGTTTACCGCTGCCGTTTCTGCGCATTTCGAGCTAATCTAAAGGACGAAAAGGCCTACACGTTTGACGAACCCCTGATTCGAGAACGCGTGCTGGAAGGACGCGCGGGTGGAGCTACTGAGATACACGTTGTGGGCGGTCTTCATCACCAGAAAAAATTCGACTGGTATCTGGACGTCGTACGCACGATTCGCGAAACGTGTCCGGAGATCCACATCAAGGCCTGGACGCCTGTAGAAATCAGCTGGTTCAGTTCCATCACCAAGAAACCGATTCGCTGGGTGCTGGAAGAAATGGTCGCCGCTGGACTCGGAAGTATGCCGGGTGGGGGTGCCGAAATTTTTGACCCGGAAGTTCGCAAACAGTTGTGCGAACACAAAGCAGATTCAGCTGTCTGGTTTGATGTTCACCAAACGGCTCATGAACTGGGCCTGAGATCCAATGCGACAATGCTGTACGGCCACATAGAACAGGCAAAGCATCGCATTGATCATTTGCTGAAGCTACGCGAACTGCAGGATAAAACCGGAGGATTTCAGACGTTCATTCCGCTTGCGTTTCATCCGGAAAACACTGAACTGGATAATATCGAAAAGCCTAACGGTATGTTCGATTTGCGCATGATGGCAGTTTCTCGCCTGATACTGGACAACTTCGACCACATCAAGGCGTACTGGATTATGCTGGGTGAACAAACGGCACAACTGGCTCTTAGCTATGGTGCAGATGACGTGGATGGCACGGTTATTCATGAACTGATTTACCACGATGCGGGTGCGGATACGCCGGAAGGTAAGACGGTAGGACAACTGCACCAGTTGATCCGCGAAGCCGGTCGCGAACCACTGGAACGTGATACGCTGTATCGTCGAGTCATTCGGGACGGAGCGGAATGGTCAGTCGGTCAGCCAGTGGAAGTTTCGTAGATCCACTGTTGAAACCGTTGAACGAAACTGAAATCCTAATAGGCCAAAGCACAATCCATTGTGGAACCATTCCAAGCCAGAATTGGTGACGTCGATCTGCAACTGACGTCACACCCGCAGCTGTTTTCTCCTCGAAAAGTCGACGTCGGAACATTGGCAATGTTGAAATGTGTTTCGTTCGAAACAGAAGACAAGGTACTTGATCTCGGCTGTGGGTGTGGCGTTGTTGGCATTTATGCCGCAAAACAGATTGGCGTCGACCGAGTGTTTCTAACCGACAGAGATCCTGTCGCTGTGGAAGTTGCCGCTGGCAACGCCAACGCTAATGGGGTTGCTGGATTGTCCGTTTGCGTTAGCGACGGGTTCAGGGAATTTTTCGAGACCGGATTTACGAAAATTCTCTGCAACCCGCCATATCACACGGATTTTTCGGTCGCAAAGCACTTCATTATGAAGGGGTTCAATCGCCTGCAAATTGGTGGCGAATTGTTCTTTGTCACCAAACGCGAAAAGTGGTATCGAAACAAACTGGCTGCTGTTTTTGGAGGCGCCCGAGCGATTCAGGTGGATGGGTATGTGGTTACTTCGGCGATCAAGAAGAGTGAGTCGTACGCTCGAAAACGTTAGTCACTCTTTGACGAACCGACTTTTCTTTCTCGGGCTCGCTTCATCGTTCTGAGGTGTAGATTGGTAGAGGCTTTCCCTCGTTAACTGTGGAACACAGCGTCAGTGAAATACACAGTGGCACGTTTGCATTCGTCGACATCGGGCGATGTGAATCGACAAGCGTTGGTTTTTCAGAGTTGCTCTAGTCGCTATAGTTTGCTGATTCATCTGAACTTCAGGGTACAGCGAACATACCATGCTCTATTCAAGCAATATCGACAACGACTTTCCCACCTTTGTTACGCATCTTGAATGCGGACTTCACGGAGACACCTACGAAGCAGACATTCTTCATGGTCTGTCCAAAGGGGGGCGGCCACTGCTGGTGAAGTACGACTTGGAAAAGCTGGCGGAATCTGTAACCAAAGAACAGCTTGCCACGCGGCCACCGGAAATGTGGCGTTATCGCGAATTTCTTCCGGTGCGTCGCAAGGATAGCATTGTCAGCCTTGGCGAATGTCACACTCCGCTGGTGCGACTCAGCAAACTGGAAGCGGGCTCGGGACAACTGATTGTCAAAGACGAAGGTCGGCTGCCGACTGGTTCGTTCAAGGCTCGCGGGCTGTGCATGGCTGTTTCAATGGCCAAAGAATTGGGGATTTCGAAAGTTGCTATGCCGACCAATGGAAACGCCGGTGCTGCTTTGGCCGCCTATGCAAGCCGGGCCGGTATCGAGGCCTACGTGTTTTGCCCAGAGGATACACCGGAAGTGAACGTGCGAGAAATCGCCGCTCAAGGCGCGAAAGTCTGGCGAGTAAACGGTTTGATCAACGACTGCGGAAGACTCGTCGGTGATGGCAAAGCCATCAAAGGCTGGTTTGACTTTTCGACATTGAAAGAGCCCTACCGAATTGAAGGCAAAAAGACGATGGGGCTGGAACTTGCCGACCAACTGGGATGGAACGTTCCCGACGTAATCTTCTATCCCACAGGTGGTGGCACCGGATTGATTGGCATGTGGAAGGCATTTAACGAGCTGAAAGAAATTGGCTGGTTGACTGGCAAACTTCCGCGCATGGTGGCGGTTCAGGCATCTGGGTGTGCTCCAATTGTCAAAGCCTATAACGAAGGAACTCAGCACGCCGAGTTATGGCAGAACGCTCATACTATTGCTTCAGGAATTCGCGTTCCAGTCGCCGTCGGTGACTTCCTGATTCTGAATGCAGTGCGTGAAAGCGGCGGATTCGCAACAGCGGTTGACGATTCTGCCATTGACTCGGCGTTGCATGAAGTGGCTCACAAGGAAGGTTTCCTGATGTGTCCGGAAGGCGCGGCGACCTATGCCGCGTGGAAACAGGAACTTGCGTCGGGGCGAATCAGCGCCAGCGAAACCTGCGTGCTTTTCAATTGCGCGTCCGGTCTGAAGTATCCTCTGGCCCCGGCCAACAATCAGCTGGATTGTCACCAGCCAATCGACTTCAGTATTCTGTAGAACCTCCGAAAGCTCTGAATGCTTCCTGGCAGCACATTTTGCCTTGTCACAGCTCGGCGGATATGATTGTCCACGACTGACTTGATTTACGGATGTATTAGACCATCTAGTTTTTAGCCTCAGGTCGTGTCACCCAGACTTATCGGATTGACGTAACCTGAAGTATTCAGACAACGATCAGCCGCGGTGATGGATCTGAGTTCTCCACATCTGACCGGCGCAAACGGAACCTCATCGGACCTAACTCGATTTACGATTCAAGGGAATCGTTAATGGTTGTAATCGACGTCTTTCGAGAAATGCGTTTCATCAGTCCCTTCAGGACTTTGCCTGGTCCAACTTCATAAAAGTCGGTACAGCCGTTGTCTAGCATTCGTCGAATTGAATCTTCCCATCGCACAGGCTGCAGCACCTGTTGAATGAGAATGCTTCTGATCTCTTCAGGATCTGTGTGAATATTGGCATCAACGTTAGAAACGACAGGAATTTCCGGGGTGCGAATATCGGTCGTTGACAGTATTTGAGCCAGTTGTTCGTCCGCTGGTTTCATGATCGGAGTATGAAATGCACCGGCGACGGCCAATGGAATCGCTCTACCTCCATATTGTTCTGCCAGTTCAGCCGCGCGAACGCAGGCAGCGTTTTCGCCGCTGACGACAATATTGCCCGGACATAGAAAGTTGGCGATCTGAATCGGCCCATGAGCAGATGCTTCATCGCAGATTTTTTGTACCTGTTCGCGATCCAGAAGCAGAATGCTAACCATGCCTGAAGGAGTAGCATCTGCAGCTGCCTGCATCGCCTGACCACGGCGTTGCACAACCTTTAGCCCGTCTTCAAATGACATTGCTCCGGCAAACACCAAAGCCGTGTATTCTCCGAGGCTAAGTCCCGCCGCCATTTCGCATCCGAGCACAATATCCGGAGCGTCAGCTCGTAGTTTTTCGAGCGCTGCGAGGCTGCAGACGAACAGAGCTGGCTGACTGTAGATGGTTGAATCAAGTTCAGCTGCCGGTCCATCAAAGCACAGGCTTGCCAGGTCGTAGCCTAAAACTTTTCCGGCTATATCAAATAGTTCTCTTGCCTTTGGATACTGCTGAACCAGCTGCTTCCCCATTCCCACGTGCTGAGCGCCCTGACCTGGAAACAAAAGTGCGATCTTTGACATGGCAGAATTTCCGAACAGAATCTGAGGTCGAGTGGCGACCAGGAACTCTCAATGCACGAAACAGACTGTCCGTGTCACGGCAGGATTGGATCTGGTTCGACGAACAAACTAATTTAAGAAAAAACGCCTGAGCTTACTCAGCCTTGGCGGTGCAGGCAGCCAGTTGTTCGACGATTTGCGAGTTGATGTGATGAGACTTCAGCTTCATCGCCATCTTGATAGCGTTCAGGATGGAATCACCATCGCTCGAGCCGTGACAGATGATGCAACTGCCATCTATCCCCAAAAGTGGAGCACCACCTGATTCCTGATAGCGATACTTCGCGGCCAACTGCTTAATGACGCCGCCCGCTTTTTCGCGTTCCTGATCGAGGGCTACCATTAAAGCGCCTGCCACCGTCTTCATCATGAACTCGGCCATTCCTTCGCTGACCTTCAGAATGACGTTACCGACAAATCCTTCGCAGATGACAACGTCAGCTTCGCCCTGGTACAGACCGCGGCCTTCGACATTGCCGATGTAAGAATCCTTCAGCGACGACTTTGCAAGTTGCTGGTGCGTTTCGCGGTAGAGTTCGTTGCCCTTGCCTTCTTCACTTCCGATGTTCATCAGGCCAATACGAGGCGATTCGATTCCCAGAATTTCCCGAGCGTAGATGTGCCCCATAACGGCGTACTGAACAAGATGTTCAGGCCGCGCAGCTGGGTTTGCGCCGACGTCAATCAGCACACTGCTGCCCTTTAAGTTGGGAAGCGTGACGGCGATACCCGGACGTTTCACACCTTTGAGGAACAGACGAGTACGCAAACCGGCGGCCACCACGGCTCCCGTGTTGCCAGCGCTCACAACAGCATCTGCCTCTTTGTTGGCCATGAGTTGCCAACAACGCGCAATTGAACAATCAGGTTTTTGGCGCAGCGCGACGGTTGGCTTTTCTTCCATGCCGACGACGCCGTACGATTCAACGATGGTCAGACGGTCGTGACCGCCGAGTTCACTGAGCCTTGATTCCAATAAAGCGCGATCACCAACCAGTAGGATATGAAGATCCTCGGAAGACGATAAGGCCGCAAGGGCACCTTCTATATTTGGATCCGGAGCGTGATCTCCACCCATCGCGTCTAGCGCGATTCGCATATCAACTAATCCTCATCATCCGCAATCATTGTCCGACCCTGGTAGTATCCACAGGTTGGGCAGATGACGTGAGTTGGCAAGGATGTACCACACTGAGAACAGCGAGCCAACTGTAAAGGCTTTACAGCGTTGTGACTGCGACGTTTGCGTGATCGCGTTTTAGATTGTCTTCTCTTGGGGACGGCCATGATTGCTAAGTCCGGAAATTCGAATGTCTTAAGGTTGTTAAACGCTGCTTCTTCGACAGAAGCTCAGCCTTCGGAATGCACTACAAAGAAAGTTTTCTGATCGGCTGTGCGACATCACAATTCCAGTGATCCTGTGCGAATTCAAGGGAAAAGTACCCAGCAAGCTGGATAAACCAATGTCTCACAACACATTGTCGCAACTCTGTACTGGCAGGTTACTTGTGCCTGAGATTCCGAAAGTCGCGGAATAGTTGCAAACAACGGCCTGAGTGTCAAGGAATCTGAGGCTCAGCTTAACAATGGAGTGGTTAAAACCGTCAACCAAGGTTGTGAAAAGCAAGGAATTTCGCAAACCTCGGACACTCAAAGCATCCGATTCATTACTTGTCGTCAAAATCAGAATCTTCGTTTCGGAACGTTTTTGAACGCAAAAGCCAAATCGACAGGGTCAGTCGCTAACGTCTTCGTCAGCTTAGGTAGCTTACTCTATGTCTGTCATTGAAAAACTAGGCCAATTTTATCTTGGACGCGTTTATGATCTCAAAACCGGTGAAACAACGACTCAGGAAGTCCACTATGACGCCAAAGACCTGACCACACACGCAGTTTGCGTGGGCATGACAGGCAGCGGGAAGACGGGGCTTTGCCTGTCTTTGCTGGAAGAGGCGGCTATTGATGGAATTCCCGCCATTTGCATCGACCCTAAGGGTGATTTGGGGAATTTAATGCTGGCCTTTCCGGGGCTTACTCCGGGAGAATTTCGTCCTTGGATTGATCCCGCCGAAGCTGCGCGGCAGGGATTCACGGTCGACGAATACGCCAAAAAAACTGCCGAAATATGGCGAAATGGCCTCGAGGAATGGGGACAGGGACCGGAACGTATTCAACGATTTCGCGATGCGGCCGACGTTGAGATTTATACGCCCGCCAGCAATGCGGGGCGTCCGATCACCGTCTTGAAGTCATTTGACGCCCCTCACCCTGCGACTCTGAACGACGGGGAAGCTTTTAGGGAATGCATTATGTCGGCCGTGTCCGGACTGCTGGGATTGCTCCAGATAGATACGGATCCAATCAGCAGTCGTGAGCACATTCTGTTGTCCACCATCCTTGAACTTTCATGGAAAGCGGGGAAAGACGTAGATGTGGGAACTCTGATTCGGTCGATTCAGGCCCCCCCATTCGACAAAGTAGGCTTTATGGATCTGGAGTCCTTCTACCCGGCTGATCAGCGTTTCAAGCTGGCGATGTCACTAAATAACCTGCTTGCGTCGCCCAGTTTTGCCGCCTGGCTCGAAGGCGAGGCGCTGGACATTCAGAAGTTGTTTTACACAGCTGAAGGAAAGCCTCGGCTGGCAATTATTTCAATCGCTCACCTGTCTGATCAGGAACGAATGTTCTTTGTCACGATCCTGCTGAACGAATTACTGGCGTGGATGAGAAGTCAACCGGGCACGTCCAGTTTGCGGGCGTTGCTGTATATGGACGAAGTTTTCGGATACTTTCCTCCGACAGCTAATCCACCGTCGAAGCAGCCGATGCTGACTCTCTTGAAGCAGGCTCGCGCATTTGGATTGGGTTGCGTTTTGGCAACCCAGAACCCCGTCGATCTTGATTACAAAGGTCTGTCTAACGCTGGCACCTGGTTTTTGGGACGGCTCCAGACCGAACGCGACAAGATGCGAGTTCTGGAAGGGCTGGAAGGAGCCGCAGTATCGGCCGGTTCGGATTTCGATCGACAGAAAATGGAACAGACGCTGGCCGGTCTGGGCAGCCGTGTCTTTTTGATGAACAATGTTCACGAAGACCAGCCAGTAATTTTCAAGACTCGATGGGCGCTATCATACCTGCGTGGCCCCGTTTCTCGCCAGCAGATCCAGCAACTGATGGATCCGATTAAGGCGCTGGACGAGGCACGTGGTTCTCGTGCCACGTTTGGCGCCACAGTCCAAAAGGAAGCAGAAGAGCAGTCGGCTCGTCCCGTTCTGCCGCCCGATGTGGAAGAGTATTTCCTGCCGGTTCGCGGCAATGATCACGGCCTGGTTTACCGTCCGGCCCTGCTGGGCGAAGCTAGAGTTCACTTTGTATCGTCTAAGCAGGATCTTGACCGCTGGGACGAAGTTACGTTGCTGAGGCAAACGCCTGATGAAATTTCTACAGGTATTTGGAACGATGCTGACGAATGGGATGAAGACGATCTTCCATCGCTGGAAACGCGACCGGAAAATGAGGCAACGTTTTGTCCCCTGTCGCCGCAATTGAGTCAGGCACGTTCGTACTCAAAGTGGGAGTCTGAGCTTAAAGATTACCTGTACCGCAATCGTCGTTTGGCAATATGGTGCTGTCCGGCATTGAACGAAACTTCAGAGCCAGGTGAATCAGAATCCGACTTTCGAATTCGTCTGAGGCATGCTGCACGCGAAGAACGCGATCTGCAGGTTGAAAAGCTGCGTTCGAAATATTCATCGAAGTTTCAGTCACTGACCAGTCAGATACAGCGGGCAGAACAGAAAGTTGAACGAGAAAAATCGCAGAAGTCACAGAAGCAGATGTCTGCTGGCATTTCCGTTCTTACAAGCCTTGCCGGCGTTTTGTTTGGGCGAAAACTGACGAGCGCTGCAAACGTAAGTCGCGCAGGCACTGCTATTCGTGCTGTCGGATCGGTGGCCAAAGAAGCAGAAGATATTCGACATGCCCGCGAACAGCTCGACGGGCTGCTGGAACGTCACCAGGATCTTGATGCAGAACTTCAAACTGAGGTTCAGGAAATTCAGGATTCATTTGATCCCGATCTGATGGAATTGGCTCCGGACGAAGTTAAACCTCGCAAATCGGACATCAATGTTCAACGCGTTGTTCTGGTGTGGCTGCCGTACTCAGTGGATCGGTCAGGTTCTCTGGAGCGTGCATTCTGATCAAGTTTTAGCTTGAAGCTCGAGCATGCGTAGTCGCAGGATGTCAACGATTCCGGCAATGTCGTCGACATCGGTAGTGTCCGCTGCAGGCCCGAGAGGTGGACCTATGCGTACGACAACCTTGCTTCGAAAATGCGGTAGTCTAGCGCCGGTAGGAAATGCGTCGTAAGCGCCTTCAACGAATACAGGAACAACAGGGACATGGCAATGCGACAGCAGAATTCCAATCCCTAGTTTGAACTTATGCAGCTGGCCATCGAGTGAACGCTTGCCTTCAGGAAACCAAACCAGATTATTGGCCTGTTGCAGTACAATTGCTCCAACCGCAAGCGCGCTGACGTCGTCACCAATTGGAATGACTCTGGTTAGCCAGCTCATCAGTCGCCGCGTCCGTGTTCGTAGCGCGGTGCTTTGTTTCGCCGCCCAGAATGTTTCCTGAAGCATGGTAAGAGGTCAACTGAAGTTCCGTAGATTTAGTGGGCGCGGGTTAAGGTTATTTGAGACAGGTATTTTGTCTCGGAAAAATGTTGTGTGAGGATTTGCCTTCGTCGGAGCCGGTCGTCGTTCACTCACTTGCTGCCGTGAATGATGGCC
>JBDNFN010000387.1:0-7642 GCA_041689795.1 Fuerstiella sp.
CGCCGGCCATCATTCACGGCAGCAAGTGAGTGAACGACGACCGGCTCCGACGAAGGCAAATCCTCACACAACATTTTTTCGAGACAAAATACCTGTCTCAAATAACCTTAACCCGCGCCCACTAAATCTACGGAACTTCAGTCCTGCTCCAGCATATCGGCATTCAATCCACCAGTTCCACGAACACCGTTGTTTCCGAAATCACAGGATAGGAACCGTCTTTCATCAGCATTGCGCGGATCTTCAACGGGTACTCAGCATGAGACAGTGCGGTTGGAATGATGGAGACAATCAATTCGCAATGTGACACATCAGACGCCAGATTCTGAGGATCCGCAGTAAAGACTGATCCCCGGGAATCCAGGCAGCAAAGTTCAAGTGTGACGAGTTCTGTCAGCTTTTCCGAACGATCAATTTGAAGTGGAATGGAAAGCTTCCCGCCGGGTTTGGCCTGGAATTCACGGACCTCGGCCGAGACTTTCAACAGTGCTCCGGTGGGCAGGAAGCCCATTCGGGTTTTTTGGCGACTGACTGAGTACCGCATATTACCCTTGGGGTCTGCCACCTGGGCGACCCCGTTCACAACCATTCTCGACGTACGCGTTGTTTCCAGCCATTCGGGCAGATAGACCGGATACAGGATTCGACTGACGCCGGGCGCGACAGTCAGTTCCGGCGCGTTAATCCCCTGACGATGACGACCTTGTCGAGACGTCATTTCCAGAACAATCTCCGCAGCAAAGCTTTCGTCCCGAGTGATCAGCACAGGAGCCGGAAACGTCGAGCCGCGCGGCCATTTCGTAACATCGTCCTGACCTTCAGCGTCAATCATAAACGGCGGTTTGATCGTTGTCGCGACCAGGACTGGACGGGAAGTGCGTTGGACGGCCTGTGCGTCAATTGTCGCGGTTCCGATCACTTCGACCAGAGCCGCCGTCGCTGCCGCATCGGGGGCTACTTTAAGTTCTGCGTTCAGTACATTCTGCCTCGCGGCGACCTGCAGATTGTCCGAGACGGTGACTCCGACCGGCAGACCAGAGACTGCCACATCGATTGCATCCGTAAATCCGCCGCGTCGCATGACGTTGATGGTGAATGTGGCTTTGCCGCCGATCGGAGCGTTCAGCAACTCCGGAACGCTCAACCGGAAATCCGGCTCGGCAGGCCGCACCGACAGATGATACGTGGCGGCGCGTGTGCCGCTTTGCGAGGCAACATCAGTCACACTGATTTGGTAGTCACCGTCCGCTGGGACCGTGAATTCGATTTCGGCGTCCGTAGATTCTGCTCGATCGTCATTGCGAGCCAACTGTTTTCCTTCATGATCGAAAACTGCCAACACGGCATCGACTTGCGATCCTGTCTTTTTGGTTGAAACTTCAATGGCCCGGACATCGCCTTTCTTACCCGAAATCTGATAACGATGTTCGCTGAATTGCTGCTCCAGCACGCCAGTAACTCCGCAGGGCACGGTCAGGTTCGTATTGCTGCCATCCACCAGCGGATCGTCGCTGACGTACAGCAGGATTGGCGGACAGTTGCCGAATTCGGTTGTGAGTTGATAACTGAACGGCCCTGAATCTTTGTCGTCCGGGAACGTCACGCCGCGCACGACGGATTCGAGTTTTGCCTGCCCCGTCGCGATGCCATAGCCCACAAATTCGACCGGACGAGTTTCGCCACGTTGTCCGACCGATGGAATCGCGGTGACGACTCGCGGTCCCGGTGTAATCGTAAGCTGGTAAATGAAGGATCGGTCGCCGCGAAAGTCGACATCATAAATTGCCGCGGTACAGGATTCGTTGGCGATGGCCCAAAACGTGAGCGCCGTATCGTCGCCTGCCGTGTCCGCCGCTTCGGCGATTATTCGACCATTATGATCGCGAATTTCAACAACCGCGTTGAGCTGCGAGCCGATGGAGCGGGCTACGATGCCACACGTTATGGGTCCGGACTTCGTTGCGGTGAAGGTGTACTGATCGACTTCCCGGATGTGTTTGATCTGACCGGAAATGCGCACGGGCAGCGACTCGATCTCCTGGGCGGCGGTGTCTGGCGTTCGTTCTGCTTCCACGGCCTCCGCAAAGTCTGTGACCACAAATCGACCGACGGACGTGGCGCCGTTCGCGTTGGCGGCCTGCCACTTCACGATCCCCGGCGGAATGTCGGCGGGGATAGTCAATCGAGCTTTGGTTTCGCGCGGCAACGGCTCGGGGGATCGACGGGCTTTCTTCCCGAACCAATAGGGCGGTTCGGGCACGCTGATTGGACTCGGCGAGCCGATGATCTCCAGCTGAATACGAGAATTATGCACAACCAACTGCATGTCGGGCGTCCAGTCGTATCCACCCAGAATCACTTCGATCGACTGCCCGGCCTGACCGCCGGGCGGGAACATATAACCGATCGACGGCGGATGCTGAGCGAACGTGATCTGCGGAAGGCCGATCAACGCAAAGGTGGTCAGCAGAATAGCGAGCGTTGTTTTCATACGTTGAAGTCATGAATTGGAAGCGGTAATGAATCGCAGGATGGCAGGAAAGATGTGGGCATTTTAAACCAAATCCTGAATCACTTTGCCGCCATCGACGATTGGCACGGGGCGGCCGAGAGGTCCGATAAACTGTCGATCAGGGTCAATTCCCATCAGGACAGAAATCGTTCGCAGCAGATCGTTGACGCTCACCGGATTATCAGTCGGTGCGCTGGCATGCTTGTCAGTCGCTCCGATCACCTGACCTGGTTTCGTTCCGCCACCGGCAAAGATGATTGTCTGGGCCATCGACCAGTGATCGCGGCCGGCCTGAGCATTGATACGCGGCGTGCGGCCCATTTCTCCCATCATCACAACCAGCGTCTCGTCCAGAAGTCCGCGCTGTTCCAGATCCGTCACCAGCGTGCTGAAGGCCCGATCGGCGCAGGGAATCAGGTCCGTTTTCAGGCTGGGAAAACAATTGAAATGCACGTCCCAGCCCGGCGCATCGACGCCCACAAAACGACAACCTCCCTCGACCAGTCTTCGCGCCAGCAACGCACATTGACCAAGCTGTGTACGACCGTAGGCGTCGCGGACGGCATCCGGTTCGGCGTGAATATTGAACGCTTTTCGGGCCTCTGCAGACGTAATCAAACTGTAGGCTTTATCGTAGTAGGTTGACATCGCCCTGCCCGGCGCCTGATTGCGTTCCCGTTCCAGCTGGTCGATGCCTGACAGCAATTGTCTGCGCAGATTCAATCGTTTGTCGGAAAGTTGACTGGGGGGCTGCAGGTCTTTGACTTCGAAATCCGGCTGAGTCGGATCGGCTTCGATGACGAACGGTGCATGTTCAGCACCGTAGAATCCCGGACCACCGGCCGCCATGGGATGCGGGAGATTGATGTACGGCGGCAATGCACCTCGCTGGCCCAAAGTTCTCGCAACGGCTGATCCGATGGATGGAAAGTATTCGTTGTTGGGCACAGGGTTGTCGCCATCCGCAAACGTCGGACGACGCCCTGTCATTACATAATGGTAACCGGTCGAATGTCCGTTATCGCTGTGACTGTGACTACGAACGATCGTGTACTTGTCGGCCATCTGGGCACATAACGGCAATTGATCCGTCACAAAGATCTCGGGGACGTTCGTGCTGATCGTTCCGAATGGTCCACGAATTTCCGGCGGTGCGTCCGGTTTTGGATCCCACATATCCTGATGAGGCGGACCGCCTTCCAAAAACAGAAAGATGCACGACTTCGCTTTCGCGGCCACCGGACTGGCCGCCAATGCCTGCAGCTCCAGCAGTCGCGGCAACGTCAGGCCGCTGATCAGACCGCACGCTCCAAGTCGAAGAGCATGCCGACGCGATATGCCACTGCAATTCCGATGCGGTCGACCAAGCGATAAGCGGAACATATATCTCCCTTTCAATGATTGAACACGAACTCTCTGGAATTCAGCAGTGCCCACAGCACGTCTTCGGCAGCCGCGCGGCGATCGGTTTCAATGAAGGCCCGCAGCATGAGTTCTTTTTCGGCACTCGTCGGGAATCGCGACAGCGTACGCAGATACAGGTCATCGATCAGTTCAGCGGGCGGCAATTCTGACTTCGCAATTTTTCGAACGTGACCATTTCGGTGTGAGATCTTCTCAAAGATCTCCGGAGCATTCAGGAGGTGCAGCGCCTGAGCAATGCTGGGTTGGTTACTGCGTTCGCATTCACACACGGTCGCGCGCACGGGCCGACCGAAAATACGAAAGAAGTAGGACGGCATGTGATTGTCCCAGATCTGAATCGCGCGGTATCCGTGTGGCCAGCCGTTAAAATCTTCCGGAACACCAGTGGTCTGACTGATCGCATCCAGCAGCACCTCGGCAGGCAGCGACTTCTGAAAAAAGTGCGAAAAGTTCTGCTGGTCATCGACATTCGACGGCAGCGATGTGGCGCTCAACTGGTATACGCGTGAATTTAACAGTGTGCGCGTGAAGGCTTTCAGATCATAGCGAACTTCTCGCATATGACTGGCCAACGCATCCATCAGGGCCGGATTCGTCGGGGGATTGGTCTCGCGTATGTCATCGATGGGTTCGATCAGACCGCGTCCCAGATAGTGTGACCACAGACGATTGGCGATGGATTTGGCGAAGAACGGGTTCTGCTCGGCTGTCAGCCAGTCAGCCAGCACGCGACGACGATCTGACACCTGCGAAAAATCGGCCGGAGCTGCTCCTAGTGCTCGAGCGGGCACAATGTCTCCACTGCGAGGATGGGGCAGATCCTTACCGCCGTACGAGACCAACGCCTGTTCGCCGTTTGGAAGTTTTTTCAGTGTCAGTCCGGTGAAGAAGCCTGCGAGTCCCACATAGTCGGCCTGACTCCAGCGTTCCGAGGGATGATGATGGCATTGAGCACATTCGATGCGCACACCCAGTAACAACTGACTGATGGATCGAGCGGCTTCGTCCGGCTTGTTAAGGATTTTGTAGAAGGACCCCGGTCCTTCCGCCGAGGTATTTCCCCGGACCGTCAACAGATCGATGGCAAACTCATCAAACGGACGGTTCTGTGCAAATCCCTGCCGCAACCAGCGCTGCATCGCCACCGTGCCCTGCGGTGAAATCGTCAACTGATCGGCGCGGAGAATGTTCAGCCACTTCATCGTCCAGTAATCCGCGTATTCATCGCGATCGAGTAACTGATCGATGAGTTGAGAACGTTTGTCCGGCGCGTGATCGTCCAGAAACTGACGCACCTGTTCGGACGTTGGCAGCGTGCCGATGGTATCCAGCGAGACACGTCGCAGAAAAGTGGCGTCATCGGACAAGGGGCCTGGTTCGATACCCAGGTGTTCGAGTTTGTTCCATGCCAGAGCATCAATGAAGTTATTTTCCGGCGGACGATCAAATGTCACGTCTGGACGCGGCAACGTAATGCGGCAGGTCCCCACATGGCCCAGATGTCGCACAAGAATAGCGGCTTCGCCCGGAATTTCACTGGCCAGAACAAGACCGCGAGTATCGACATCGGCGATGGATGCGGCATTGGAGACGAATTCTGATTCGTTGGTGACGCAGCGGCGGTTTCCCAAGGCATCGATGGTGCTGACTCGAATCTGTTGCGATTTACCACCCAACAGAGTCTGTTGCTGTGGGTCGACTTCGATGCCAACAATCTCTGCTGTCGGATCATCGAGAGCATCGAAGCGGGCACCTTCAGCGATCCACCGCAACAGGCGGCGGTCACGATAACTATCGGGCTCGATGCGCTGACCACCGCCGTGAGGCGTTCGTGCGGACGCTTTCTGAAACAGGAGACTGCTGGCTGGCGAAGCTGCAGAGATGCGCCGACCGCGACCTTCCAGCACCAGTGACTCGTAATCAGATCGTGCGTCGTAGCCGAAGATGCTCAGCTTAAACCCGTTCTGGCCTTCTGCTTTGCCATGACAGCCACCAGAGTTGCATCCCGCTTTGGTCAGGATCGGAATGATCTCACGGCGGAAGGAAATCGGCGCCGGGTCGTCCATGCGTCGGACCGTGATGGGGATCGTTTGCCGTTCGTTATCTGACTGAATCACAATCTGGCCCGCGCCATTCGCAATGGGGCTGATCAGACCTCGATCATCCACAATGGCGATGTTCGGCGGATCGATGCGGATTGTCGCCGTGCGTGTGATGTCCAGCAGTCGTCCCTGGTCACCGGCGCGATGAATAACAATCTGCTGCGTCGCTTCCGGCCGTTGCAGAGTCACCTCGGACGGGCTGATCACGAGAATCCCGCCATCGACTGCTCTGCTGAATCCGAAGAACGCGAACAGCCAGACGACATTCAGAACCAGGGAAGGCAAGCGGTACACAATCAGTCCTTAAGGAAAGATCTATAGCAAACAAAGTGGCGGGGGATCCAGTCTATCAAAGCAGAACACGCAGAAACATTCGTGTTTCAGAGCGGATTCACAATTTTTTAGTATTTATTGCTGGAAAGCTGATGTGGTCAAAGATCCCTGAATCGCCGTAAACAGGCGATGGCGAAAAAACTTTTCCAGGGAGCGATTCAGGAATGAACACGGAGGCAATCCGAATCTCAGCATTCCCGCCACCAGTGTGCGCGCGGAAATGGAAGCGGCGTATCGTTTCTATCACAACGACCGCGTCACGCCCGGAAAAATTCTTTAACCGCAAATCAATGCGGCTTCCGAACGAATCTCGCAGTGCGATGTCGTGCTGCTCGTGCAGGACACCAACCAACTCGACCTGACGCGTCCCGATCAGCAGGTCGACGGCGCCCGGGGCCGATGGGCTGCGAAACGCGGCGTAGAGCCTTTCTGCATCCGCTAACGTTTCGTCCTGACGGAGTGCCTCTGATAACGGTGTGGCAGAAAACGTGAGCTCGCGAAATGCTGGACACAGATCGGTCGAAGTCTCACAGGCACACTGAATTGCCTGGCCGTGTATTCGATCATCGCGTGGCGGGTGATGTACCTGTGCTATTTCGACCGCGAATGCGAACTGGTATTTTCGCCGAGCGACTGGAAGTCAGTTTACACGATTGTTCACGATCGCAAACTTCCGGAGACACCTCCGCGGTTGCACGAACTGATTCGAATAATCGCGATACTCGGTGGCTACGTTGATCGCCCCAAGCCAAACCCGGTCCACAATTCCGCTGGACGAGACTCCAACGACTTCGCTGCTTCTCACCCGCTTGAGACACATGCGGTCCCAAAACTTGACCGCTCTTTTTTCTTACTGAGGACTTGTGTGGCGCAGTGAGCAGGGGCCAAACACGCAGAAATACCGAAACAAGCACGCTTGGTACGCGATCAGAGTTATTTGGCAGCCTCAACAGCCTGAGCTGAAAGCATCCGAAAACCCGCGATCAAACTTCACTCATCGTTCGCGACGAACGTCTTAGCAGCGCGGATCACTTTCCCTTTCGTGCTCCCA
This sequence comes from Fuerstiella sp., assembly GCA_041689795.1. GTDB lineage: Bacteria > Planctomycetota > Planctomycetia > Planctomycetales > Planctomycetaceae > Fuerstiella. Next base: position 7,424 of record JBDNFN010000387.1, read on the forward strand.
AAGAACCACAAGAGGGTATCACCAAGGTATCTCCGACCAAACTGGCCGCAAGGTATCACCGTCGCGTTGACGTAAGTGCCTGACACGAATGGCATTGTCCACGGGGATTTACGGGATTTTTGCAAGCGCTGCGATCGCCGCGTGGTAGATCCGCCTAGCCACCGTCATCAGTTTGAGAACCTTGGGACGCCGCTTGTTTTCTCGAGGTTCAACGCGGTC
>JBDNFN010000388.1:0-4507 GCA_041689795.1 Fuerstiella sp.
CGCCGGCCATCATTCACGGCAGCAAGTGAGTGAACGACGACCGGCTCCGACGAAGGCAAATCCTCACACAACATTTTTCCGAGACAAAATACCTGTCTCAAATAACCTTAACCCGCGCCCACTAAATCTACGGAACTTCAATTCGCGACCATTTCGTCAAGGTCGCCGCCCCATCCCGTAACAAGGCAGCGCATCCAAAGATAGTTTTCTAACGAATAACATCGCATATAAAAGCAATCCGGCGGGACGTGCGAAAGCGAGGGGCTCTATCTACTGATTCGAAACTGTCACTGACGGAATCGGTACCGCTGCCACTCGCAGTGCTGTGGGAAGTGCAGACACAGCTTTTCCTTCGCGCAGCCGCACGGGCGAGGTGTCTTTCATCATTGCCAGTCGAACAGATTCTAATCCGAACAACATCCCAACACTGCGTGCAAACTGTTTGTCCAAGTCGCTGGTTTCTTCGCTGCTGTCCTTCCGGAGTACTGGCGATGGGAACAGCTGCAGTTGCCGCGCAAGAGCTGATGCAACATTAAATCCAACCTGACTTAATTCCAGCGAGGGACCCTGAACAAGTTGTTTCGAGTATCTCGTCCACCAGCTTCTTAACAGCGTTCTGTCTCCGTCCAAATCCTGAGCGGTGACTTCAAGCACCTGCACGAAAGGACCGTTTGCCGAATCCACGTCAACAACAAGATCCTCACGGCCCTTAAACAGAAAACGAACGATGAATTCGTTTCCGGTTTCGTTTGTCAGAACTTCGTGGCAGGGAAACGATACCCGGTCTTCAGTTGCCTTAACAACAATCGGCTGGTCTGCTCGCCAAGCCGATCCCTCTTGAATTGGAATTGACAATTGGGCAACGCACTAAGATTTTCCAATAGCAGCGTTGACTCGCACCAAACGCGGAATCGGCGGCGGAGTAGGTACGGCTTCGTCGATCTGCAGATTCGGCGGCGAGTCAATTGGCTCTGCTGCTATCGGAGCTGCTACTAACTCGTCTCCGGGTGCCGACAGCGGCGGACCACAGAACGCTGTTGAGCAGTTGAATCCGGTCAGAACAGTCTCGAAAAACATCAGCATTGCTACCGTTGCAAAAAGATGTCTGTTCGTTCGGGAAAATTGACACTTGGGACTGAGGTTGGCGTCGGACAACCATCGGCACGCTCACTGAATTTCATGCGACATTGCAGATACGACCAGCTTCGGCACAGTACCCCGCTCGACCCATCTATAATGCTAACAACTCAGACGTGAGCGTGTCTTTTCAATTCGTAGTTTTCTGTGTCCTGTGATTGGCCTGCCGAGAAGCCCGGCAAACTGTTTTCATGAGGTAACTTCGCCACATGTAGGATAGGGATACCAGCACTGGAATTTGCCAACGCGGCGTGCAGGACGCGCGTCTGGTAGCGCGGTCTTTGCAAATCCGCCAGAATCCAAAAAGCTTGAGAACCCCCGATCAGTCATCACACATCCGTTTGACGCCATTTCGCCAGCGAATTCTCAGGTCAGGGATGGCAGACATGCGAAAAATACGCAGTTATTGGACAGGCTCACCGATGCTAATACACTTTGCAATAATGGAAGTCCGCGATCATTGGATTTATTACTGAACGCGGAGTACCTGGATTTTCTTTTTGTTGAGCTGCTTCGTTATCCCACCAACATAGGTTGCCCCACCAATGATTCCACTCCAACGCTCACGGCGTTCGTTCTTGAAAACCTCTGCGGCAATCGCCGGAACCGCGCCGCTATTGAATGGCTTGCTGCATGCTCAGCCTACTAATGCCGCTGGCCTGCTGTTTGCGTATGTTGGAACCTTCAGTTCTCCATTGAAGGACATGCTGCCGACACAAGTTGATCTGCCGCCCGGAAATGGTCGTGGAATTCACATTTTCAAGGTGCATCGAAGCACGGGCGAAATGACGGCCGCTGGCATTTATGAAATGGGCACAAGTCCCAGCTGCCTTGCTTTGAGTTCTAACGGAACCCGGATATATTCCGCCAACGAAACAGACCGAGTCGGCGATCACAGACACGGCACGGTTAGCGCATTCAAAGTTGATACGTCCACAGGTAATCTGGATCTGCTCAACACCGTGAGTTCCGGCGGTGCTGGCCCAACATATGTCAGCGTGCATCCGTCTGGAAAATTCCTGTTGGTGGCCAATTATTTTGGCGGCTCTGTTTCGGTATTGCCCATCCTGTCCGATGGTCGACTAGGCGAAGCCACCGACGTCAAAAACGATTCGGGCAAACTTGGGCCGACTGTTGCAGCCAACGCTCCCGCTGGTAGTTTCGCCTTCAGTGGGCACGATCGGACTCATGCGCACATGATTCAGGCAGATCCGTCCGGGCGATTTGTGCTGCATGTTGATTTGGGACTGGACCAGATTTTGGTGTGGAAGTTTGATGACCGGAAGGGCGTACTAAAGCCAGCTGACTTTCCCGTCGTGTCGCTGCCACCTGGAGACGGTCCGCGTCATTTCCACTTTCACCCTAACGGTCGCTGGTTCTATTCGATACAGGAAGAAGGTTCTACCATCGTTCTGTTCGACTACGATGCAGCATCTGGAAAGTTAACTTCACGCCAAACGATTTCAACGCTTCCTCCAGGCTTCGCAGGAAGTAACTTCTGTTCTGAGATTCTGGTTTCTGCGGATGGGAAGTTTGTCTATGCCGGCAACCGCCTGCACGACAGCATCGGAATTTTTGCTGTCGGTTCAAATGGAGAACTGACAGTCGTCGGCGAAGAATGGACCCGAGGAAATTATCCTCGCAGTTTTAGTTTTTCACCAACGGGCGAATTCCTGTATTGCTGCAACCAGCGAGCCGACAATGTTGCCGTATTCAAAGTTGATCGGGCCAGCGGGGCGCTTAATTTTACTGGCCATTACATGCCTGTGGGCAATCCATCGGCCATCATCTTCCTTGATTCAGCGGTCTGAAAAGGTCATCCATGGAATGAACACCAAGCTGGCGACGTTCACTGTCGTGGTGGCAGTCATTCCAATATCCCCAGAATAAGAACAGGCTCCGTCCGAATATTGACGCCTCACTTCAGGTCAAGTTCAAACATCCCGTCTGCCACCAAGAAAGCCGGACGATGTATCAGCGATGTTTTTGCGAAATGATGTGGTCTGGTCCAGCAGGCCGGTCAGCATTTGTGAGTCACCTTTGATGTGTCGGCAGGTTGCTTCCAGGTTGGGGAACAGCCCGTGGATTAGTCGAGATTCCGCCATTTGCTGAGCAAACTCATGAACGCGTTGAGTCAGGCCGCGTCGCAGTTTCCACGTGAACATGCACACCAGCAGCAGCGACCAGATCAGAAGAAACAGCAAAGCGGGAATATAGAAATCTACCTTCAGCAATGGTTCCGGTGTTGCTGCGGCGGCAAATATCGGAGCCAGAAATGACTCCCAGAAAAAGTTATAGCCAACTCGACCAAGCAGAAACACCACGTACGCCAAGAACAGAAGTTCGTAGCGGCAGCGCGTCCACCAGTGACTGCTGGCTGCTGCCAGTTTTTCGATGACGTCATCAATAACCCGACTGGCGTCACCCAAAAATTCATCTTCCAGAGACGCCGCTCTTTTTCGCAGATCCGTCAGATCGCGGCGGTCTTCTGCCATTGCATAGTCAATTCCGGCGCTGTGAATGTGGCCGGAAATTACCAGACGACATTCCTGTAATTGCTGATCGCTGATACCAAACGTGGACAGTCGTTCGAGGGTGGATTCGGCGGCATTTTCTTTGGCTCTGGATTTCATCCAGCGGGCTCCCTGAACCGCACCAATCAGCGCCATTTGAGCCGACGTGCGAGCTCGGAAGAAAGTGAACGATGCGATGAATGCGCCCAACCCGTTATAGAGTTTCAGCACGGCCGAAAACGGACTGAAGCCCCACATGTCTGTAACTGAACTCAGAAGCCGGCGTTCCCACAACGTGCGGTTCATTAACAGTTCGTCGCAAAGCTGCTTTGTTAATGTGTCCTTGATCTGCATCCGCTGCTGATCAAGCGTTTCAATCAAAGCTTCGATATGCGGCATTCCTGCATCGTAGTCCGCACGACAGGCGGTTAACGCTTCCTGAAGCAGGTCGATCAGATTGGCTCGCCGAATTTCGACTCGTTTCGCTGCTCCAAGTTCGCTGCTAAGCAAATCGAGCAAGCGTGCGAAGTCACCGGATGGCTTTTGCTGGGCTCGCAGTTCTGCCATCGCTTTGCCGGAATCAATGAAGAACATTTCGGGAACTTCATACGCTGACGACAGAAACGTTTTCCAGTCTTCGCGAATGTCGGCATCCAGGTCGGCATGAGTCTGCACAAACACCAGACGGCAACCACTGGCGACATCTGCCAGTTCGTCAATGACTCGTGCGTTCTTGTACTTCTGTTGCGTTGATGTGTAGATTAACACATCGCAATGAGGCACAATTTCCCGCAGAATTGCCAGATTGCTGCCGGCGGCAGGTCCTTCGCTGGTATCCGGGTCGGGACAGTCAATCA
>JBDNFN010000389.1:0-12517 GCA_041689795.1 Fuerstiella sp.
CACAACTTATTGAAGTTGTTTCGCAGCGGTGCGCAGATCGCAAACTGAATGAGACCAAACGCGGCAGTCTGCGAAGAAGACATCGCCGATTCTGGCCTCAAATTCGGCGGGGAACCGAATTTCGCGGCTCAATCCACGACGAGCCACCCGAACCGCCATCATCTGCCATCTTTTTTAATTACTCAACTCGGCACTCGCTCAAAACAACCCGGTTCACGGACACGCTGCTAGGGATTTAGCCACAGACGGCGGAGCAGAATTGGCGAGCCGAATCATGGAACGTTCTTGTCTCATGCCGTTTGGACGTCTTCCGCCACACTGTTTGATAATTGGGTGTTGTCGATTCTGGTCAGCGATCCGTGCCGGTCACTTAACACCAACGGCTCGCCGATATGCAGGGCGCAGCTGCATCTCGGACCTGATTAATATGCAAAACACAACGTCGGCGTAGCGACGCTGTTTAACATATCCCGTGGTCCCACGCCCACGCCCGCCGAGGCATCTCGGCAATTAGTGGACGCGTTGTCCGGGGGTTGCGCCATCGTCGGGGCTTAGCAGGAAGACTTCTTTGCCACCGCCGCCGCTGGCGCAGACCATACCCTGACTCAGGCCGAATTTCATTTGTCGTGGCTTCAGGTTGGCGACGCAAATCACCAGGCGACCGACAAGTGTTTCCGGTTCGTAGGCTGCTTTGATGCCGGCAAACACGTTGCGAGTTTCTCCACCGCCGAGTGACAGTGTTAGTTGCAGAAGTTTGTTTGCACCTTCGACGTGATTGGCTTCGATGATACGAGCAACTCGCAGATCTACCTTCACGAAGTCATCGATTGTGCATTCTTCGGTAAGCGGTTCGCTGCCGAGTGCGTCGCCTGTATCTTTCCAGGTGTCGGCTGTGTGGAATTCGACAGCAGCTGATTCTGTGGTTTCAGTTTCTGCAGCGCCCGCGTCGGCAGCGTTGTCTTCTTTACTTTCTTCGATCATGTCTTGAACCTGTTTGTCGTCTATTCGCTTCATAAGGTGATGGAATGCACTGACCTGTGTTCCGGTCAGCGGTGTTTGACTTTCGTCCCAGCTTGCGATGGGGCTGTTTAGAAGTTCGGCCGTTTGCTGAGCGAGTTCCGGCAGAACAGGAGCTAGATAAATAACAATCTGTCGGAACAGATTTAATGCTACTGTGCAGGCGTTTTGTAGATCCGCAGCTTTGGTGGGATCTTTTCTTAGAACCCACGGTTCTGAATCTTCAACATACTTATTGGCCTTATCCGCCAGCAGCATGATTTCTCGCATAGCTCCGTTGAAGTTGCAGCCTTCGTACATGGCAGCCAGTTCGTCGGCTTTGGCGGCCGCGGCGGCAAAAAGGCCGCCATCGTCGGGATATGTTTCGCTAAGCGTTGAGTTCGAAACGAACTTTGCAGAACGCGACGCAAGGTTGACAACTTTGCCAACCAGATCCGAATTGATCTTGGCCACAAATTCTTCAAGGTTCAGATCGATGTCGTCCAGGCCGGATCCAAGTTTGCTGGCGTAATAGTATCTCAGAACTCCTGCTGGAAGGTGTTTCGCGTAAGTCGACGCCATCACGAACGTGCCCTTCGTTTTCGACATCTTTTCACCGGCCACGGTTAAGAAACCATGGATGTGCACTTTGTTTGGTAGGTTGCAGCCAGCCGTTTTCAGCATGCCTGGCCAGAACAATGTGTGAAAGTATGTAATATCTTTGCCGATGAAGTGATGAATTTCTGCGTCGGAATCAGCATTCCACCAATCATCGACATTTTCGCCGTTCTTGTTGCACCACTGCATCGTTGACGCGATGTAACCGATCGGAGCGTCAAACCAAACGTACCAGTAGTTGCCTGGACTGTCCGGAATTTCGAAACCGAAATACGGTACTGGACGTGAGATGTCCCAGTCCCGCAGATCGTCTCCGAGAAAATGGCCTTTTAAATAGTTGGCCACTTCCGATTGCAGGTGTTCACCAGACTGAGTCCATTCGTTCAGGAAGTCGTGAATCTGTTCCAGTTCGATAAACAGATGTTTGGCAACTCGCGTTTCCGGCGTGGCCCCAGACAGCGTGCTTTTCGGGTCAATCAGTTCGGCTGGAGTATAAGTGGTGCCGCACTTGCTGCAGTTGTCGCCGGGTTGATCGGGGGATTTACATTTCGGACAGGTTCCTCGCACGAAGCGGTCGGCAAGAAACGTGCCAGCTTCCGGATCAAAAAGTTGCTCCACATCTTTTTCTTTGACGAGTCCTGCTTTACGAATCTGTTCCCATATACGGTGGCAGTACTGGCGATTTTCGTGGCTGTTGGTGCTGCCGTAATTGTCAAACTCGACGTCGAACTTTGCGAAGTCTCGAATATGAGCTTCTTGCATATCCGCAATCACTTCTTCTTCGCTGCGTCCTTCTTTGCGAGCTCGAATCATGATGGCGGTGCCGTGAGTATCATCCGCGCAGACATACACGCAGCGGTGGCCTCGCAGCTTTTGAAACCTGACCCAGATGTCTGTCTGGATGTATTCAACCAGATGGCCAATATGAATGTGTCCATTGGCGTACGGCAGCGCCGAGGTGACAAGAATTTTCCGTTTGGTCATGAATACAGAGCCTGATGGGCAGCGATGAGGGAAAACGCTAAAAAAACGAAAGGCAGCGTTTCACGCGTGAATTGGACCTGACAGTAAGCCTAAGGTCAACTTGTAAGCAGCTCTGGTTTCAAGACCAGTGAAAACGCACGGGGTCGGTTTCGAGAAACAGTTGCAGACGCAGACGTTGAGTCTTGACGCCCGCGGGAAGTCTATTTGCTGCCGATGCAATACAGCTTCCTGTGAGTTCGGAATAACAGCCGATCACCTGCCACCGCCGGAGTAGCGTTGAACAGGCTGTCGTCGCCGACAATCACATTGTGAGCCAGCTGTTTGTATTCCGATCCGAGTTCGATGGCGAAGACTCCGTTTTCTCGCGTGGTCAGGTACATTCGATCGCCAGCCAGCAGCGTCGATGCGTAAACTCGTTCTTTGGTGTCCATCCGTTTCTGATACAGCGTTTCGCCATTGGTGGCGTCCATGCAATTGGCGATGCCGCGATCGCTGGCCCAGTATAGTTTTCCGTCGTGGTACACGGGAGATGTTACATTGGCTCCGATGTTCTGTTCCCACAGTTTATGTGTTTCCGTGATATCACCGGTTCCACCCAGCCGAATAGCCATTGCCTGATTTTTGCGTCCTCCCAGCACATACGCAATGCCTTCGTTTGCGACGACGCAAGGTACAACGTAGTCCTGAATACCAACGCAATTCCACAGTTCCGTGCCGGAAGATGGGTCAAAGCCGCGAACATGATCTTTGTAACTAACGATCAACTCGTCACGCCCTGCTGCAGATTTAGTGACCAGCGGAGTTGTCCAGCTGCGTTCGATTCCGTCGATTCGCCAGACTTCGGATCCTGTCTTTCGATCGAATGCAAAGACAGCGTCGGCTTCGATGCTGGCGTTCACAATTACCAGGTCCTGAAACAGAATTGGCGAGGCGGCGGAACCAAAGCCAGCCGTTTTGCTGCCTGTTGACGCCTGCCAAAGCTGGTTGCCGTCATAATCAAACGCCACTACGCCGGAGACTCCAAAATAACAGTACACCGCCGCTTCATCACAGACTGGTGTTCCAGTCGCGTAACCATGATCGGCGACTCGTGGAGTCGATTTTTGTTCGTCCGCCGAAGGAGCGACTGTTCGTTCCCAGATAACGGTGCCGTCCGCCAGACTGAAACAGTTCAGGTGTAGCTTCAGGTCAGCCCTGTCGCCAGGGTTGTTGAGATCAAGGCCATAGCCTGTGAACGATGTCAGGTAAACTCGATCAGAATAAACCACCGGACTGGAAGCACCATGGCCGGAAACGTCTGTCGACCACTGCATGTTCTCTGTTTCGCTCCATGTTAAATGAACGTTTGCCGTTGGCGCCGACGCATTGCCGTCCTCTCCGCGAAATCGCGGCCAGTCAGAAGCGTGGCCATTCAACTGGAAAATCCCGGAAAACGTCAGCAGTGTGAACAGCGTAAAACGAAACATAGTGGTCGCCTGAAAACAGTCGATTATGGATGACGATGGCGGTAGGTGTTGTGTCACGAAAAGAAGCAGCCATTTATTTTCGAGGCAGACCGATCCGGCTGAGTTGAAGCATCGCTTTTGAAAAACGCGGACGTGTTTTTGAACACGAACGATTTCTGAAATTCGACATACAAATGCACGAATGCCTCTAAAAGATGAAGTTACTTCGCTTCGTTTGCAGCTTCCACTTTGACCTTGGTTTTTTCGAACGTGCCGAACATGTGACCGCCTTTGGGTCCGTGCTGCCATGTGCCAGCATAGCGGTTATTGTGAAAGATTACTCGAGCCGAAAACTGACTGCCCATGCCTGGAATTGTCGCATCCGTCATTGAGACCATAGGAGTATCGCCGGCCCAGACAATTGGCAGAGTCACGGGAACACGAGCATCCGTTTTGCCGTACTTAATGCGAGTCATAATAGTCCACAGATCGCCCGTGACTTTGGTAACGCCTTCGATTTCGTAGCGTTCCGGTTTGGGGGCGTCTCCTATGTTGTCGTCCATCGTGAACGACCCGGTCAGAGTTGTGTTCGACAGCATCGCGACAAAGGCGTCTTCTCGCTTTTTCTGAGCTTCCGCTTCTGTGGGGTTGTCTGTACTAGACTGCCCAAAGCTTGCATTGCCTGTATTTACCAGCAGGACCAACGTAATCACAGCAAATTGTTGCATCATTTTCATAGTGGATTTCCTTTGAACGGATTTTGTTTCTAATGGCTAAAGTGTTTTTGCGGCGTTTATTGCTGGTCGAAATCTTCGATTTCAGTCCTCAAAACAGGCTTCCAACCGTTCCTTAGCCAGCGTTATGTTACTTCGTGGCACTTCTCGGGCAAACCGAGTGAACTGCGGAATGGGCGATTCACGTAAGTGGCCGTTATTCCTACAATCCGCGTCCGGCTGTGGAACAGTGGCGACCAAAATCGAACGGCTGCCTGGCAACGTTCAGTTGTGGCCTGCAGATGGTAGACGATCGTTACTGAATGGCGTTGATCCTTCCAATGAGGAAGCAATGCGGCAATAACATGCAGGAATTAATTCAAAACAGAAACGTTATGGCATTGTTAAAACAAACCTATAATTTCTGCCAACGCATTGCGGTTGGAGTGGTCCGATGCTTCAAATTCGACAGCGAGACGCCAAAGAGCAGCACGTTTGAACGTGGTGTGGCGGCGGGATCAGGCAGCCTGCGTCCGTGGTTAATTATGTTGGCCTGCATCGTGATTAGTAGCTATGCGTTCCCCGCTCTGGCGGTGCCTCAGGGTGTTGCTGAAAACGCCGGCGTTAAAGCACAGATGCCTGCGGAAGGTCGCGATCTGGATCTCAAAAGTATGCTGCGCGCTGGCGGAGCAGTCGGCTATTTGATTGTGTTGCTGAGCCTGTTAATGGTGGCTTTAATTGCCGACCACATTATGAACATCCGTCGTTCCACTTTGATGCCACCCGGATTAGCCGAAGCAGTTCATCAAAGTCTGGCCGAACGCGACATCGAAGGTGCGAAGAAGACGTGTGTGGATAACCCGGGTTTTCTGAGTCGACTGCTACATTCCGGGTTGGATGAAACAGGAATTAGCTATGGAGCCGTCGAAAAAGCGATGGAAGACGCGGCTGTCGAGCAGTCGGCTCGTCTGTTTCGCCGGATCGAATATCTCTCTGTGATCGGGACCATTGCTCCAATGCTGGGGCTGATGGGAACTGTCTGGGGCATGATTCAGGCGTTTCTGGAATTCGAACAAAAAGCGAATCCTCAGGTTTCTGAACTCGCGCCGGGTATTTACCGAGCTCTGATTACAACTTTGCTGGGGCTAGGTGTGGCCGTGCCGTCTTTGAGTGCGTTTGCAATTTTCCGAAACCGTATTGATGAACTCGCGGCCGAATCGACTTTGCTTGCAGAACACGTTTTCGCTGATTACCGTCGAACAATCCAGGTACGCCGCAAAACGCCGGGACGCCCTGCGGGCGAATAATGCGGTGACAAGATCTGTGGTTGGCTGCCCAGGACGTGGTTTTGATGGCAACGCGTGCTTCCATTAGGCTGTCATTTGTTTAAACACACATTGCCTTATGTTCCATAAGTCTTCGAGAAACGACTGATGAAAAAAATTCTGTTTCAATTCGACACAGATGCTCACGCCAGTACATTCGACCGAGTTGTCGCAGTTGATGCCGGCGTCGACGAACTGTTTAGCTATGCAGATGTGACGCCAAACAACGTAACGGGACTTGTACATGGGGCCATGTTTACTCGAGGCCCGGCTAAGTTAAATAACACGGCGATCTTTGTCGGCGGCAGCAACGTGGCTGATGGCGAAGCACTGATGAATAAAGTGAAAAGCACTTTTTTCGGTCCGATGCGTGTTTCAGTCATGATGGATTCCAACGGCTGCAACACGACCGCTGCTGCAGCGGTGGTTGCCGCAAAGAATCATCTTTCGTTAGCAGGCTGTTCGGCCGTTGTGCTGGGTGGAACCGGTCCTGTTGGTCAGCGAGTCGCCCAGTTGCTGGCGATGGAAGGCAGCAGAGTGGTATTGGTGTCGCGATCTAAGCATCGGGCGGAAGCTGCCTGCGAAGCCATTCGTAGTAACACATCCAACGGATCACTTACCGCAGCCGGTGCCGCAACCGAAGATGAATTCATGACCATTTGTCAGGGCCGGCAATTGGTGATTGCGGCCGGTGCGGCCGGTGCCTGTTTTCTGCCGGAAGGTTCGCTGGCAAAACTTTCGGATATTAGCGTCGCGATTGACCTGAACGCGGTGCCTCCGACCGGTTTGGCGGACGTTGGCGTGATGGATAAGGCCAAAGACGTAGCCGGCATAATTTGTTACGGAGCACTGGGAGTTGGCGGAACAAAAATGAAAGTTCACAAACAAGCGATCGCCAGTTTGTTTGAATCGAACGACAAAGCCCTCGACACAGTAGAAATTTATCAGCTGGCGTTAGAAGTTGCCGCAGTGACCCAGTAACAGCCAAACGTGGTCTAAGCAAGCTGAACCGGATACCGCAGGCTTGGCTACCTGCCGCTGCCGGCGTTGCGACGATGTTCAACATATCCCGTCGTTCCACGCCATCTTCTGCTGGGGCATCCCGGCGCATGAAAAAAGGTGGCAAGGACAAGTCCTTGCCACCTTTCCGCCGATTTCTGCTAGGCAGACTCACGGCAGGAGCTTCCCGCTCGGGCTACGCACCCATGTGAGCGGGAACAGGCGAGACACAAAAATTAACCGAGGGCGGATGTCATTGATGTCACAGAGGGGCTTCCGCTGCCGCCGCCGGAGTAGGCTGGCATGCCGTGTTCGCACATGTCCAGGCCTTCGATTTCTTCTTCTGCAGAGACTCGCAGAAGTCCGACGGCTTTCAGCACATTGAACAGAATGAACATCGTGGCGAAGGACCAGACACAGATAATGGCGGTTGACTTCAGCTGAATCATAAAATATGCCAACTGGCTGCCCGCGGCCTGTTCAGGGATTGAGGTTCCAAAGATGCCGGTTGCCAGTCCGCCCCAGACTCCACAGATGCCGTGTACAGGAAATGCACCGACTGGATCGTCGATCTTCAATTTATCCAGAACCAGAATTCCAGTGAAGACCAGCAGACCGGATACAGATCCGATGATCGCGGCACTCGACAGAGTGACCTGATCACAGTTGGCGGTGATACCGACAAGGCCAGCCAGTGCACCGTTCAGGCACATGGAAAGATCTGGTTTCTTGAACATTACCCATGAAAGAACCATGGCGACAAAAGCACCAACAGCCGCAGACAGAGTTGTTGTGACGGCGATGTAGGTAGTTGCTTCCGCATTCGCGGCACCAGAATAAGTCAGCTGGCTACCAGGATTGAAACCGTACCAGCCAACCCACAGAATGAAGACTCCAAGAGCCGCCAGCGGCATGTTGTGTCCCAACATCGGCTGCGACTTTCCATCCTTCGAATAGCGTCCAATTCGCGGCCCTAGTGCGATGGCCCCCGCAAGCCCTGCGAATCCACCCACCGCATGCACCACAACTGACCCCGCGAAGTCAGCAAAACCCATGTCGTGCAGAGCTCCGTAGCCCCATTTCCAATATCCGCTGATCGGATAAACGAGGCCGGTCAGAATAACGCTGTAGCACAGGTATCCTGAAAACTTCATGCGTCCGGCAACTGCACCGGAAACGATTGTCGCAGCAGTGGCAGCAAACGCTACCTGAAACAAAAAGTCAGCAGATGCACTGTAGTCGCCGAGTTCTGCGATGTTTTCAGTAGAATCACGACCTCCCCAGATACCGCCGAAGTTTAGCCACTGGTTCGCGCCTTCCGTGTCGCCGGTCCCGGGATACATGAGGCCGTATCCGACCAGCATAAACAAGACCACGCCGATGGACAGGTCCATAACGTTCTTGAAGATGATGTTGACCGCGTTTTTGGAAGCATTGAAGCCAACTTCCACCATGGCGAAGCCAGCCTGCATGAATAGAACCAAAACTGCACAAATAAACATGATCAACGTGTTGATCACATAATCAGTTTCTTTCTTTTCGTAGTATTCAGGCGCTGCCGCTTCTTCGCTAACTGACACTGCGACTTCTTCGACTACCAAAGCAGCCTCGTCGTATGCAAAGGTTGTTGCACTGCCGAGAACCATCAGAACCAATGCCAGCGGCAGCAGCCGACGGAGTCCTGTCAGAGAAAATACCTGTTTCATTTCGCCTGTCCTTCCGGATTTGCTTCCGAACTAATTTGATTGCCGTTCAAAACGCTCTCACCACAACGGAACGTTACTGATAAGCCGACAAAGCAAGCAGCGCGCCAAATCTGTTCGACGCTGGAATGAAACAGTGCAATGGATGATATTAGCCTGTTTTCTGCGGGCTTTTCATCATTGTAAAAACGACAAAAATTAAATGGCGATAGAGAAGTGCTAATCAGATGCGCGACTGAGATGCTGATCTGCTCACAAAACAGGCAGTTCAACGCGAATGGAGCTAAGCGTGAATTGGACGAACTGCGGTTCGCTGGAGACCGAAGTACCTTTCGGAATCAGGAAAATCCGCGTAGTCGTTACTGAAAGCATAAGCGGATTGACGATATGACATTTATCGGGAGGTCGTATGTATTGTGATCCATGCCGCAAAGGGAATGGTTGCAGTGGGTTAGCGATTTTTGATTGCTGACCCGGACATATTGACACTTCTGATGAATTGATTTAGCCTCCCGACAATCTGCCATCTTTGGATGGCGTTCCGCAGCGAATGGAGTCGCTCGATGCCCACCTTTCCAAACGTCGGTTTCCCACCGGAGCCGGTTCCGTTTATCGATCTTGTTGCCCAGTTCCAAACAATTCGTAACGAAGTAAAACAGGCCGTTGATCAGGTCTTTGAAACTCAGCAGTTTGTGTTGGGTGACGAAGTCAATCTGCTGGAAGCAGAGATCTCTGAGTACTGCGATGCTCGTTATTCAATTGCTTGTGCTTCGGGTACCGACGCGCTCATTTTGTCTTTAATGGCCGTTGGTGTAGGCCCTGGCGATGAAGTCATTACCAGTCCGTTTACATTTTTCGCAACTGCTGGTGCCATTCACAGAGTCGGCGCACGGCCGAAGTTTGTGGACATCGATCCCGTTACCTACAACCTTAATACAGAGTTGGTTGAAGCGGCGATTGACGAAAAAACCAAAGCGATCATTCCTGTACACATCTTTGGGCAATGCACAGACATGGAACCATTGTGGCGAATGTCTGTTCGTCACAACATTCCTATTGTCGAAGATGCATGCCAGGCTATTGGCGCCGAGTATCAGGGACGACGCGCTGGTGTGCTTGGAACACTGGGCTGCTTCAGTTTTTTCCCCACCAAAAATCTGGGTGGTGCCGGCGATGGCGGTATCATTACCACTGACGACGCAGAACTGGCGGCCAGGCTAAAACGTCTGCGAGTTCACGGCGATGTCGGCGGTTACAATCACGTCGAAGTTGGTTTTAACAGCCGACTTGATTCATTGCAGGCGGCCGTTCTGCGCGTGAAACTGCGATATCTTGAGAACTGGTCTGAACAACGTCGCCGGAATGCTCAACGCTACGCCGACCTGTTGCACGGCAGTGAAATTCTGAACCATATTGATCTGCCTGTAACGGGCACTGATCAACGTCACGTGTATAATCAATACACGTTGCGAATCAAAGACGGACTACGAGACGTCGTGATGCAGCAAATGCGAGCTCAGGGCGTCGGTTGTGCTGTCTATTACCCGATTCCGTTGCACATGCAAAAGTGCTTTGACTATCTCGGATATCACCCGGACGATTTCCCGGAAAGTAACCTTGCTGCTCAGGAAGTACTTTCGCTGCCAATCTTTTCTGAAATGACAGAGCAGCAGCAGAATAGAGTCGTTGAAGTTCTGATCGATGCGGCGTCTACTGCAACAACTCTGAAGTTGCCAACAGCCTCAGAGCAATTCCGAAGAGCCGCTTAGTCAAAACAGGGGTTCGCTGAGTTGAACGGGATCCGACGTCAAACAGATGTCTGGTGGCTGGACGTGCTGGAAACAAAAAAGCTCTGCGAATCGATCGCAGAGCTTTTTTTATGGACTCAGGCACAGGGCCAGGGCCACCCGTTTTTTGTAGGGCCGCAAAAGTTCCAGGAGTTGAATGTTTGCCGTTTTCCGCTTCAACGCAGGCAGAGAATTCAGAGCAATGAGTTATTTGCCCAGTTCGATGCTGCGGTTGGTGGCTGCTTCAACGGCATGCATTAATGCGGCTCGCAGCCCGCCTTCTTCCAGCTTCATCAGTCCGGCGATGGTTGTGCCGCCGGGACTGGTGACGGCATCTTTCAGGACACCGGGGTGATCGCCCGTCTGAAGCAACATCAACGCTGCGCCTGCCAGTGTTTGTGCGGCAAGCCGAGTAGATGTGGATCGCGGCAGTCCGACTTTGACGCCACCATCGCTGAGCGCTTCGATAATCTGGAAGACGTAGGCTGGGCCACTGCCTGATAAACCGGTGACCGCATCCAGCAGCTTTTCCGGCAGTTGTTCGACAATACCAACCGTTCGCAGCAGTTCACACACTGCAGCTTCGTCTGCAGCAGTGGCATGAGTGCCCCGACTTACGCCGGAAGCCCCTTGGCCGATTAGACACGGGGTGTTCGGCATGACGCGAATAAGTCTTTGGTTTTCGGGCAACCATCCTTCAAGTGAACGCACGGTTGTGCCAGCGGCAATTGATACAACCAGTTGGCTGGGCGAAAGGATGTTCCGCAGCCCCGCCAGAGCCGTTTGCATGACCTGAGGCTTGACGGCCAGAAACAGAATGTCGGCCTGAGCAAGACAATCGACCGACGCTGACGAAACGACGACTTCATCGCCTAAGACTGCCTGAAACTGCTTCAGTGACTCTTCGAACGGGTCATAACCAAAAATTCGATCGGCCGAAATCAGCTCGGCTGTGAAGCCTTTCGCCAGAGCCGCTGCCATGCGTCCAGTGCCAACAAACCCTATCTTTATGTTGTCTAACTTCATGATATCACCAACTTCCACATCAGCGGGCCGTTGTGACCAGCGAAGTGTAAGCTACCGTCTGTTGTTTGGGGTAATTCGTTACTATCCTGGGGCGACAACCGGAGTCGCTCCATCTACTAGGAAACCGGCAGTATTTCGGCGATTCAGTAAAAAAAACAGAGAAACCAACTCGTTATGCGGATGTTAACGCTTTCCTGAGCTTATGGCCATTTGCTTTGAGTATGGGAAAATTCGACACGGGAGTCGTGTCGGTCATCTGCCGCCGAAAAACAGACTGTGTTCAATTTAGCTTAAGAAACGCAACGGAGCCTTTCCTCATGTGTACTTGAATAGTCTTAGGCTCTGCTGCATTCGAATTCAGCCCTCTTTGATTCAATAAGGACCGGCATGCGGTATTCGGATGCAAACATTCAAAACAGCCTTGTTTTCAGCAGCGATGTCCTGCCTGCGTTGTGCATCCCAAATAACGTTTGCTCCGCAGCTATGTGCGCAGACGGATGGGCAAACGGTCGTGGCGTTGGCTGCTGATGAAGACAAATTTTCCGCCGAGTTAAGAAGTGCGCCGCCGGCCGATGAAAAGCCAATCGACGATGCGGGCACTGAGGCCGCAAAAAACAAGCCCAAGGGCGAAGGCGGATCGGTCGACAAAAAACCTGGCGATGAAAAGAAGGCCGAAAAATCCGGAACTGTCAGTCGACCGATGAAGTCGGATGTTGATGTGAAACCGATTGCTTCAGAAGTGCAGCTTGATGATGCGGGCTTGGTTACCTTTGACCTTAAACCCAGCCCTTTGAAGGTGTGAAAATGTTATTTAGGAACTGGTGTATGAGCATTGGCGGAGGTGAGAGAAGATAGCGGGCTGATCGAGATCGTGATCCTGACCAGTGCAAATTTTTGACGAGGGGGACATGGATGTTACTC
>JBDNFN010000390.1:0-3138 GCA_041689795.1 Fuerstiella sp.
GATCATCGAACTCAACGTCTCCAGCTACCGAGTGGAAACAGCAAAGAACACCAAATCGGAACCAACTCAGTAACCAGAGTTGGAAAATCCAACCGGGAATTCTAGTTGTCGCTAAACCGAACGACTAATTGTCGCCGAACAGCTTAGCTCTTGATCGTCGACCGGTTGACGTGGTTCAGCAAATTCGGAAACACATTGACGCAATTGATGAAACGGCATGCCAGGCGAAAGTTCGGAACAAGCGTCTTCGTCGGCATACCGACTTCGCCGGTGCCGCAATCCGATAAGCAACGTGGTATCTGCGGGAACGCCGTGCTACACGCTTTGGGGATCAAGTAGTTCCACAGCATTTCCAGATGGATCACTGATGTAGATCGAACGAGTTCCGTCTCGATGTGTTTTCAGTTCGCCATAGCTTTCGGCTTTTGGAGTAACAAATCCCAAGTGTGGAGGATGCTGTTCTGCTATTACCAACGCTAAAGAAGCGTTGGCAAACTTTAGTAACGCCCACGTATCGTCCTGATACTCGACTTCACATCGAAAGGTCGCCCGATACCAGTCGACGGCCGTCGCAATGTTGCTTACGGAAATGGCAACATGGTGAATGGAATCCAATTCTGTAGTCATCTTTACGATCCCTATGCAGCGGCCACCCATCGGTCGCAGGTTTCATTGCGCCTATCATGAGAAAAAACGTCCCATTGTTCCTCACGCCATGTTTGAAACATAGTCATTGACCCGCAGAGTGACTAAGTCACGGATAGATGTGTAACTGCTACCTGACAAATGTTGGTTAAATACAAACGGGCAGTGGATTATTGCAACGCCAGCCAAACAGACCAACCATAAAGTCCAAAACTTCAATTTCTGCTGAACGTGCTTTCAGGGGCGCCGACGCACCGCTTGTGCCGCCACAATTCTCGCGAGAAGCAGCAATAATAATAATAATTTTCGCCGAGTGCAGTCTGACGTTGGTTACCGGCTTGCGAGCCCAAGGGTGCCAGCACTTGAGTGCACTCAACTGTGACAACACGACGTCTACTTGTCAAAATCTGCTTACAGCCAACGTCGGGTTGGAGACAATCGAGAGGCTGCTTTAGCAAGCACAGCCCTCGTCAAACTGCCAGCACCAGAAAGGTGCCACAGAAGCTCTATCCTCTTAACGATACGCACTATCCCATTTTCATATGATTCTGAGTCAGACGTTCCTGAAACTCCAGAGCAAATGCTTCGTCGCTGGAAAGGCAACGATTGTTCAGTGCCAGCATTTTCCGAATGCGTCCGACTGTTTGCTTGGCTGGGCTGCTGAGTCGTCTAACTAATTCGTCCGGGTCGAATTCTTCAAGTTCACGGATTGTCTGAATGCCCAGCAACGTGAACGCCTCTTGCGCCTGCAGGTCATTCTGGAAAATTACTGCCAATGGAGCTTCCTGCGGAATTCGAGAACGGCCAAGTTTTCGACCGACTTTCTTGCGAACGCCACTGGAAATGGTCGCTCTACGGACGCCCTTCTTCTTAGCAGGTCGAGGAGCTTTTTTCTTAACTACCGGCGCCGCTTTCACGGGGACGGCCTTCTTTTTTGCCACTTTTTTTGTCACCGACTGCTTCGGGACGGGGGTCGATTTCTTCTTGACCTTGGCAGCGACGGTTTTCTTCGCCATGGGGTTCGGCAACCTTGTGTTTCGTGGTGCAGAATCGAGCTTTCCGCCACCAAGCGATCAACCCGAGAATGGGAAAAGTGTAGCGAATCATGAGGACTTACGCCACGAGGTGGGCCTAGACAGTTGAAAACTCGGAAAATTTCAAACTGCGCATTCCCTGTAACCCCGCGATTACCCGAAAACGTTTCTTAACCCTCCTAAATAACCCCTGCTGGATCACTAGGTTCCTGGGGTTTCATATTCGGCAAGAGGCAAGGTGTGACATTGTGGACACCGCAGGTGCCATCAGATCGGAAGTTCCCGTGGGTACTTCGATGTGTTGCAACACATCGACGACAGCTAGGGGTTCACCTGACGTATAATGACCACAGCCTGAAACGTCTTGCGTTAATGCCGAAACTCAGGCTCTTTCGGAAATATTACAGGTTCATCAGCCGGGGATGGTTTTGGAAGAACACACCTAATTCATGGGTCTCATCGGCGGTCAGCAGACCATTCGCATTCGACAGGATTTGAGGAGTAACCTGCCACGCACCAACCAAGTCAAGCAGACTGATTACGGCTTCATGCTGCGAGCCCGGCTGACGACATTGCTCAAGTTCACTGCTAAGAAATTCGGCATCTCGAAGCAGAACGGCACTGTCCATCGGAAATGGCCAGGTGATCTGCACGGTTCTTAACTTAGAGGCCAGCCAAACAACGTCCGTTTCTGCCAGAACACGAGGTCCATTGGCAGATTGAATAATCCGGTGGCGGTTTTCTGTTTCTCCACAAAACGCCAATTCACATGTGGCACAGTAACAAACGCACTGATCAATTAGAGACAGCTGAAGCGCGCCACCGTCCGACAGACGCTTCCACGTCCGCAGCAGTAGATCCAACTGAATTTGCGGTGCGCAGCCAACGGCGAGCTTTATGTGGTCCATAAAACCTCGGCTTTGTCGAGGCTCGTTATCGTTGAACTCATTCATCAGCTGATGAAATGACGTTACGTATGACGCACGAAAAGCCAGATAAAGCAGGTCGCCGGTTGCGTGTGTAGATTCCGTTTTTTGAAGCATCGCAGGCAATCAATCTAAGGGACGATGGGCGCCGTAACAGGGAGCGTTCCACCTAAGCTGACTTTTTACACGAGTGTTCTGGTCGAAGGGCAATGATTGTGTAAATTTTCCGCTTAGTTAGCGTTGCCTTCACGCAACATACCTTTCCAAACGGCTCAGGAAATTGCCGCCGCAGGGAGGGTACCCGCAATATTCAGCGGGCTTTTCTGGTAGCAATATTTATCGCCGTCAATTCAGGCTGCCGCGCAGCGGACAGGCCCCGAAGTCGCCTGCCAGGTGTCAGTGAGCGCTTAAAACCAGCCATTGATGTGCGGGTTAAAACCGGCCACTGAGGGGTTGGGTATGTTGATCAATTTCGGCACGCGAAGTGTCGGGGGAGGTCCGCATGTCGAACCAGCTGTCAATGGCGACTCATC
>JBDNFN010000391.1:0-2319 GCA_041689795.1 Fuerstiella sp.
GCGTTCTCGCAACCGCGATCGCTTGAAACGCCGCAAGTCCCTTGGCGAACGCGTAGTCCTGAATGAGCCAACGTTGAAATGCTTCGCTTGGCAGATTGCCGTCGCGAATGGCCGACAGAAACTCTCCGCTGGTGGCCTCTGGCCACAATTTTCCGGCCCCAAGCACACGTGGAGACCGTTCAATCATCTGCAGATTCATGTATCGATTCCCCTCACCCGGTAATCCCACATGTCGGCCATGTCGGCCGCAGCCACGCGTTGCCCAACGGCATCTGATGAGTCCAGCTGCTTATCACGATTACGCCAGAAAATCAGCGTCCGATGAAGGTCTCGCGAAAAGTGTTGCAGGCTTGGATGACGTTTCATAACCCGGAGCCTTTGCTTGAGTACTGCCGACAGTTCGATCTGGCTTGATCGGTTTCTCTCAGTCCCAGCAATTGGTCTGTAGCGTGACTGACTTGGCGAAAGCGTTCTGCTGAGGAGGCGGGAGTAAGGTCTTCGTCCCATGTTGGGATCATCCGCCTAATCTCGTTGGCTCCCTCCTTACTTTCCAAGAGGTGAGGTAGACAGGTTTTGACGACGTCCAGTATCACGGACACAGAAACGGACGCGCCGGGCGAAGCTCCCAGCAGAGCGGAGATAGATTTGTCTGTGTTGATGACGACTTCGGTACCGTAGTGAACAATGCCAGCTTGTCCGTCTTCCTTCTTGATGGCTTGTACGCGGATACCAGCGTTCACCAGCTTCCAGTCGTTAGGGCGGGCGTCGGGATAGAAGTCCCGCAGTACTTTCATGCGCGCTGTCATGCTTTGTGTGCCCTGCTGGATCAGGTATTTGACCAGCGGCAGATTGTAGAGACCGACTTTAAAAAGCGATCCGATATTGCTGAATCCGACCGACAACGGCAGGTCGAAGCAACTGCCGGAATGGTGTAGAAATTTAGTCGTCCAGGCGGCAAACGGTCCGAACAGCAGCGATTGCCTGCCATCGAGAACGCGAGTGTCGAGATGCGGCACTGCCATTGTCGGCGCTTCCGCCTGAGCTTGGCCATAAACCTTGGCCTGATGCTTGGCAACGATTTCCGGGTTGTCACACACGAGCCACTGGCCACCGATCGGAAACCCGCCATAACCTTTCACCTCGTCGATCTTTGATCTCTGCAGCAACGGCAGGCTACCACCGCCGGCTCCGATGAACACGAACTGCGTTCGGTTGTTAAAACTGCGGTTGCCGGAAATTTCTTTCACTTTGACATTCCAGCCATCTGACGTTCTGTCGAGATCGATGACGCGGTGCCCGGTGGCGACACCACAGCCGTCTTGTTGGGCCAGCCAATGCAGGAGTTTCCGGGACAGTACGCCGAAATTAACGTCGGTACCCGTTGCCATTCTGGTTGCGGCGACCGGCATGTCATCGCGACCTTCAATCAACAAAGGAGCCCAATGTTTGATTACCTCGCGATTTGTCGAGAACTCCATCTCTCGAAAAAAGTGGTGGGTCGACATTGACTTGTAGCGGGCTTTGAGAAAGTCAACCTGTTCCTGACCATAGACGAAGCTGATGTGAGGAATTTGGTTCACAAAGTCGCGCGGACACTCGATCATACCTTCACTGATGGCGAAGGCCCAAAACTGCTTCGATTGTTCAAACTGCTGAAAGATCTCGACCGCCTTCGACACATCGACCGATCCGTCGGCGTTGCGATGCGGCGTGTAGCTGAGTTCACAGATGCCGGCATGGCCAGTGCCGGCATTGTTCCAGCCGTGCGAACTTTCCTGGGCGAGTTCGTCGGTCACTTCGTAAAGCTGGATTTTTAAGTGCGGCTGCAGTCGCTTCAGCATCGCGCCCAGCGTTGAAGACATAATGCCGCTGCCGATCAGAATAACGTCAGGATTGTCGATATGTGTTGAGTCTGGCAGCGATATCATTTCATTTGGCTTTCGGATCAGACGGTGTTGTTGATCTTCCTTCGCTAGGAAATCAAAATCCGCCGACGACTTCGCCGCCGTTTCGGGTGATCAGGCTGTCGTAGAGACCGGCGTCAAGATTTTCCGACAGAAACCGAACGGAACCGTCACACAACAAATGGTGCGCGCCACCTTCGTGAAAACTGGACGGACCGAATCTCTGCCCGATCGAATTCGGGAACACTCCTCCGGGAAAGTAGGGTTCGTAGTTGATCGCATTTGTAGCACCGGCAAACGTTGGCGGTGCCGTGACATTGAACCAGCGAGCAGCCACGGACGCCGTGGTTCCATCGATCCAGACTGCAGCATCCTGTTCTCGGGTTTCTGTGATCATCACGGTGTTCGAAGTGCC
>JBDNFN010000392.1:0-12705 GCA_041689795.1 Fuerstiella sp.
CAGTGCGGGCAACAATTGATCGAATTTCACTCCAAATCGCAGTCGCGGGCACCCTTCGGTCGTTCAACCGATCGCCGAGTTATGAATCAGCGATACGAAAAAAATCTCAGCCCGACGGAACGGCGCGGTGCGCAATGCAGGCGAGCAAACACTTAGTGGAATTCGCCGAGAGTGGTTCTGCTGTGATTGATAGTTTCTGAGTTCCATAGGTTAGCTCAGGTAAGAGATGTTTCCCGAACCGGTTGCCGCGGGACACGCTGAAAAGTCCTGTTTTGTGCGTTCCTCAATTCTCTACGTTATCAGGCGACAATCGAAATGCGACGGGACGGCAAACGAGCATCGGTAAATCTCCATTTCGTTACAGAATGCCGATCCATGAATTCGGCCTCGCAACGATTGTTCAGCAGTTAACGAATCCCATGACGTGCAACTGATATTTCAGGCTAAACAAAGCCAATGCCGACGACGAAATAATCGATTTGAGAGCTGCATCTGATGGGTTTGCTGCGTTGCCGAAGCCAGCGTGGCACGCGGTTTACCACGCCTGTCGAAGACAGGCCTGTTCCACGTTTTAAACCGTCAGACTCAGGACTGCCCTGACGCGGATACTCTGTCGCCGAGAACTCTGCGCCCTGGTGGCAGGCTTTGTTGATGAACTGAGCGACACGACGCTGACCGCTGCTTCTTTCGGGGAAGTCCGTAACAAGCGCCGCAGGCAAACGACTCGGCGCTCTCTTCGAAAAGCTGCGGCACTCAATCCGGCGGCCAGACATTTGTGTTTGGGCCTCAGCACTCTTCTGCGTACGTCATCGCGTCAGAGACAATGATCGCTTAAACCTTCCGCTCAGGGCGTCTCAAAGGGCTGCGTCAACAGGCGTGCAGCGTTGTTCCGGCGGGGCTAAGAATTCAGCGTTTCTGCGTGTGCATATGGTTGGGACAGGTCGTAGATTTGGGAACTCGCTTGATTTGGCGGGGCATTTTCATTCCCATGCACTTCTGTCGGTACTGAGCTGGCTGTGAAATCCATGCTTCACCGAGCATTCCTACCTCAAACTTTTCCCCTCCTTGCATGCGGAGTATTCAGGATGACCAAGTCCACTCGAAGATCGTTCGTCAAGTCTACGGCGGTTGCCGGGGCAGCCTTTATGGCGGCTCCTGCGATTGGCCGAGCGGGAATTTCCGCCAACGAAAAGCTGGGAGGCTGTGTGGTTGGTGTGAATGGTCGGGGCAACAGCCATATTGGTGGCTGGCTGGCCGACGAACGCAGCGAAATTCGCGCCATCGTTGATGTGGATGAAGTTGTTGGTAACAAACGCTGCGAAGAGATCGAAAAAAAGCAGGGGCTGCGCCCTAAGCTGTACACCGACATGCGAAAGGCGTTTGAGGACGATGCGATTGACTTTGTCAGCACCGCAACACCCAATCACTGGCATGCCCTGACCGGCATCTGGGCGATGCAGCACGGTAAAGACGCCTACGTCGAAAAACCCGTCTGCCACAATGTGCATGAAGGCACAGCCCTGATTGCTGCGGCGCGAAAATACGACCGAATGTGCCAGGTGGGAACTCAATGCCGTTCGAGCAAAGCCTGTATTGACGCGGTCGCCTTCATCCAAAGCGGTGGCATTGGAACCGTCAACTTCGCTCGTGGACTGTGCTATAAACGCCGCGCTTCGATTGGTGCTTTGGGAGACTATCCTGTCCCGAATCATGTCAATTTTGACATGTGGAGCGGTCCGGCTCAGTTTACCAGCCCCAAAGTAACCCGACCAAAATTTCACTATGACTGGCACTGGCAGCGCATGTACGGAAACGGTGACCTTGGAAATCAGGGACCGCATCAGACTGATGTGGCTCGCTGGGGCCTGGGAATCGACACTCATCCAAACAGCATCATTACCTACGGTGGTCGACTGGGCTATCAGGCCGAACGCAAAGATCCAAACTACGTGGATGCGGGCGACACCGGAAATACGGAGATTTCAATTTACGACTATGGCAATAAGTCGATTGTCTTCGAAACTCGCGGTCTGGACGTTGGTGATTCGGACGATGAAGAGCTGAACAAACTGTTCCAGAGTACCAAGGGCAATAAGGTTGGCGTGGTCTTCTATGGATCCGATGGCTACCTGGTGCAGGCATCGTACAATCATTCAATCGCCTATGACAAAGACATGAACGTCATCAAAGAATTTAAGGGTGGCGACAACCACTTCACAAACTTCCTGGATGCATGCGTCAGTCGCAAGGTAGAAGATCTGAACGCTGACGTTCGCGAAGGCCACCTGTCAGCGGCCATCAGCCACCTTGGGAACATTTCGTACTACATGGGCGAAAGCAACAAAGTGGCTGTGGATGAATTAAGCCATATTCTTTCAGGCGTCAAAAGCCTGGACGACAACCAGGCAACTCTGGATCGCACAGTCAAACACCTCCAGAAAAACGGCGTGGATCTTGCCAGGTATTCCATGTCTGCTGGACCGCTGCTGCAGTTTGATTCGGCAACCGAACTGTTTACCAACAACGATGCCGCCAACGCCTATCTGACTCGCGAATATCGCGAGCCATACGTGTGCCCGACGGCCGATAAGGTTTAGTAATCGACCTGACACTCTAAACGAATTACAGACCATGACCGGCCTGGCAGGCTTATACCTGCCAAGCCGTTTTTTTGAGCGTTTGCGGAGCATAGTCAACAGGTCCGCCACACGGACCGGCCAGCCGTGAAACCGTCGAATATCGTTACGATAAATCCCGAAAGCATTCACTATTTCACCACACTTGCAGTGAAAGCTCTGGCCTGAGGAAGACCTGCTCTGCGATTCAGCCTACACGATTTCACCCAATCTATTTCCACGACCATCCGCCAGACGACCCCTTAAAGGACACAACCGGCACTGACTGCGGCTACACATCAGCTCGCGAAGTGATCCACGACCATCGTGTTATGCCGGACCCGTAGCGGGCTTCCATAGGACGTCACCCTCGCCACCGTTGTTGCAGGCTCGACCGAGTACAAATAGTAAGTCAGACAGGCGATTCAGAAACACGGAGATTTGAGGATTGATTGTGAGGTCGGCCTGTAGCCGCAGAACATCAATTTCCGCGCGACGGCAAACGCTGCGGGCCACGTGAACGCAACCTGCCAGATGCGTGCCACCCGGAAGAATAAAACTGTTCAGCGGAGAGAGGTTGATATTGATTCTGTCAATCTGTTCTTCCAGCCAGACCACGTGCCGCTGCGCGATGCGGGGACATCGATCCTGCGCTGCCGCTGGATCCCACGGGCAGGTAATGTCAGCGCCAAGGTCGAACATCCGCTGCTGAATGGTTTCCAGTAACCGTTTTGTTTCGTCTTCCTCGCAACACGCAGATGCAAGACCAAGGTGGCTGTTCGTTTCGTCGACGCTGCCGCCTGCGATGACTCGCAGGTCAAGTTTTGAAACGCGACTTCCGTCGCCGATTCCGGTTTCCCCGCCGTCGCCGGTTCGTGTGTAGATTTTAGTGAGTAGCACCATGATGATTTTCCTTTTCCACCGCCCGCGCGTGGCGGTGTCGACGAACACTGTTTGCCCGGAACTAAAAAAACACAGATTCTGCGCCCGCCGACAATGACGAACTGACGCTGAAAATTGTTGTGTTGAAATATTTATAGAGATACTAGACCAGGTCGCCACTTCGTCGCACATCCCCCGTCGCGGCGTGGCTGATTTGACTTCGGATAAGTGGCAACGAAGTGAAGAGATCGATCACCGCCCTCATGGACCCAATCCGTGCTGACCGACGTGCTGCCGCGCGTTGCCTGGCCTCCTGAATTCTACAAGAAACGGTCAGGAAACCGCTCCGGCAAACCGGCCAAGACAAGCACGACGCGCGAGCGCCTTTCGCAATGGCCGGGTGTACTTGCCGGGAAAAATCTGCGATTGCAGAAATTCCTCTACTGAACAGTCCGGATGCCGCTGTCCCAATCCCATCAGCGAAGTTGGCAGACTAGCGTCTAATGTGAAGTATCAACAAAGAAAGCCGAGGCCCAACGGACCTCGGCTTTCAAATTCTTTAACCAGGTCATTTCAGACTACACGCTTGTCGCGTCTGACGATGCCTCTCCGGAACCAACAGCGACCGCTTCTTCCTGGGTATCAGAAGCTTCCAGGTATTCGCTGACAAACTTAAGCTGCTTCTGATCACCCACTTCGATGGCTTCGACGCGAATGACATTCTTGCCTTCGAAGGAGCCTCGCAGCAGTTCTTCAGACAGGGGATCTTCGACAAAGCGTTCGACACTTCGACGAAGTGGTCGAGCACCATAGTCCAGGCCATCTTCGGCTTCGCCTTTGTCGATGATAAATTCGCGAGCGGCATCGCTCAGAATCATCTTCAAGCCCTTTTCCTGTAAGCGACCATAGACTTTGTTCAGTTCAATGTCGACGATCTTCATCAGCTCTGGTCGACCCAGTTTATGGAAGACCACAACTTCGTCCAGTCGACCAAGAAATTCCGGCTTGAACTGCTTCTGCAGTTCGTGCATCAGATGCGTCTTCATTTCGTCGTAAGAACGCGTGTCATCGGTCGCTCGCAGAGTATGAAGTCCCATGCTTCCACCGTGAGCCATTTTGTTGGCTCCAGCATTGGTTGTCATGATCAGCACCACGTTTTTGAAGTCGACTGTTCGGCCGAAACTATCGGTCAGGTGGCCTTCTTCCATAATCTGCAGCAGCATGTTGAAGACGTCAGGATGAGCTTTTTCGATTTCATCCAGCAGCACGACAGCATAAGGACGACGTCGAATCTTTTCGGTCAGCTGCCCGCCTTCTTCGTAGCCGACGTATCCTGGAGGAGCACCGACCAGACGGCTCACGTTATGCTTTTCCATGTATTCCGACATGTCCAGCTGAATCAGTGAATCTTCCTGACCAAACATAAACTCAGCCAGAGTCTTCGCCAATAATGTCTTGCCGACGCCCGTAGGGCCCGAGAACAGGAAAACCCCTGTTGGCCGTTTCGGATCTTTCAGACCACTGCGACTACGTCGTACAGCTTTACAAATCTGGCTGATTGCTTCGTGTTGGCTAATCACCTTCTTGTGCAGTTCGTCTTCCATTTGCAGAAGGCGAACAGTGTCTTCGCTGGAAAGTCGAGTCAGCGGAATTCCAGTCATCTTGGCGACGACTTCCGCCACGACTTCTGCGTCGACAACTCCATCTGTCTGCTTGGACTTTTCACGCCACTCTTCAGTCAGCTGGTCTTTCTTCTTACGAAGTTTGTCCGCCTGATCTCGAAGCGAAGCGGCTTTTTCGAACTGCTGTTCGGCAACGGCATCTTCTTTAGACTGATTAAGCCGTTGAATTTCGCCTTCGATCTCTTTCAGGTCGGGTGGTCGAACCATTGACTTGAGGCGAACGCGTGCGCCCGCTTCGTCAATCACGTCGATCGCCTTATCGGGCAGGCAACGAGCAGTAATGTACCGATTCGACATTTCGACAGCGGTTTCCAGAGCATCATCAGTGATTTGAACACGGTGATGTTCTTCGTATCGTTCTCGAAGCCCCTTCAGGATTTCAACTGCCTGTGCAGGTGTTGGAGGATTGACGACCACGTTTTGGAAGCGTCGTTCCAAAGCGCTGTCCTTTTCGATGTACTTGCGGTATTCGTCAAGAGTCGTGGCACCGATCACCTGCAACTCGCCTCGGCTAAGAGCCGGCTTCAGAACATTGGAAGCGTCGATAGCGCCTTCTGCACCGCCCGCACCAACCAAGGTGTGGAGTTCGTCAATGAACAGAATCGTGTTCTTTGCGCGACGCACTTCATTCATCACGGCCTTGATGCGTTCTTCAAACTGACCGCGATACTTGGTACCGGCAACCATCATGGCAAGGTCCAGAACGATAATGCGTCGTTCGGCCAGCAGGTCGGGCACCAATCCATCCACCACCATCTGGGCGAACCCTTCCACGATGGCCGTTTTACCTACACCAGCTTCACCCAAAAGAACCGGGTTATTTTTCTGTCGACGGCAAAGAATCTGAATCACGCGTTCGATTTCTCGTTCGCGACCGATAACCGGGTCCAGCTTTTTCTGTCGGGCAAGTTCCGTCAGGTCGCGACCGAAACTGTCCAGAGCAGGAGTCTTGCTGCGAGAACCGCTTCGCTGACTGCCACTTTCGGCTCGTTCGCCGGGAGGAGCCGCTTCAGCATTTTCCAAGCCGTGCCCCAGCAGGTTAAGCACTTCGTCGCGAACGTCGTCCAGCTTCATGCCCAGATTCATCAGCACCTGTGCAGCAACGCCTTCCTGCTCACGCAACAGCCCCAGCAGCAGATGTTCTGTGCCGACGTAGTTATGGTTCAGGTTGCGAGCTTCTTCCATCGCGTATTCGATGACTTTTTTCGCGCGCGGCGTCTGGGGGAGTTTGCCCATGGTGACCATGTCTGGCCCCGTTTGAACAATCTTCTCGACTTCGATGCGAATCTTACGAAGATCAACGTCCAGGTTTTTAAGAACATTTGCAGCAACGCCGGAACCCTCTTTGACGAGTCCCAGCAAAACGTGCTCAGTTCCGATGTACTCGTGGTTAAAACGCTGAGCTTCCTGGTTGGCCAGTTGCATGACCTTGCGAGCTCGGTCGGTAAAGCGTTCGTACATTCGATTTCTCTCTTCCGTTGGTATGTCCAGAAAGACGGTCTTGCCCGAAGGCTTGAATTTACTAATCGCTGACGTCGTGCCAGCGGATGCCTGTTATTTTACGGTATTGAACTTTAGAGCCTAAAAACGTCTCACGCCAAAAATCGAGCTGAGATGCTTTGGTTTTCCCCTAACGACCTTGACGGTTACAACAAGCTATTCGGCAGGCTGTGACAGGCAGAGCTGTGATGATGCACGTTTCGCTACTCAAAGATGATTCCTTTAATAGTTTCGGTACAATCGGTTCAAAGTGGCACACGCCACTTTGACAGGGTGTAATCTGGATTTGGCGTTCAGCGAATACCATGCCGGATTCTAGGAGGCACGTGTTTCCGCGACAAGACAGCAGTCTTCCGCAGATCTTCACTTCCGGCAACAAATCAAAATATTTTCCGGGCTCGACCTGAAAATGAGCCAATACGCACAAAAAGGGGCAACAACATCACGTTTTCCTGTTCTCAGTTGTTTCCAATTCACGGACATGTGCAACCATCGTCACGATGGCCGTTTGTTGAACGCCTCCGGCTTTCCTTGCTATGACAAAACCGCTCGACACGACATCGCTGACCCCATCCTGCCATCGGATATTCCAAAGGTTTCTGGCGTTCGCTGCTCGCGAACAGGATGCCAAAATTGGTCACCTTGTACTGGCGATTTTGGCAGAAGAATCTCTGGGAGGAAGCTGTCTGCAGAAACTTGGTCTCGATATTTCCCGAATTTCAGCCGGATGTTTCGGAGATCAAATCGCCGCCCTCGCTTTATCGTTGACAGCTGGACAAATGCAATCCGAATCAACAGCCGAAAACACGCTGCCCTGCGACAGTTCGGTTCAGGAAACCATTTCGTCAATTATGCAAATCGGGTGGGCCACTTCAATTTACGAACGCGCCACATTTTTAGCTCGACGATCGGCCGCCCCAACGGCGACGTCCAGCGAGCACCTTGTATTGGCGATGGTGGACACAACCGGCGAGGTATATTCAGAACTGGTACGCCTTGGAATCCACGCCGACGAAGTTCGGATGGAACTCATTCCCGCCGAACCGTTGACCACCGCAATGGCCGTTGATTTTGAGCTAGTTCTGGACGTTGAGCCAAATTCCCCCCATGAAAACACAAACTCGCCACACACTCCACTAAGCCGGCAATTGTTATTGCCTTCTGCCGAATACGCGTCGCGCGTGCACGCGTTGCTGGATGCGAACCTGAACCGTTCAAGAGAAGGTTTTCGAGTGTTAGAAGACTTCGCACGTTTTGTGCTGCGTTCACCTGAATCGTCGGAAGCCCTAAAACGACTCCGCCACGATTTGGTGTCCGCCGAACATATTTTACGAAGTGTGCTGCCGGAACTTCTGAGTGCACGAGACACCAATGCGGATGTCGGAACGGCCATCACAACGGAAGCCGAACTGCGGCGTGACTCACTGAACGACGTTGTCGCGGCGAATGCTCGTCGAGTTCAGGAATCGCTGCGGAGCCTGGAAGAATTCGG
This sequence comes from Fuerstiella sp., assembly GCA_041689795.1. GTDB lineage: Bacteria > Planctomycetota > Planctomycetia > Planctomycetales > Planctomycetaceae > Fuerstiella. The sequence continues at coordinate 8,172 of JBDNFN010000392.1, forward strand.
CAAAACGATCAGCACCGAGTTCGCCACCAGAATAAAACAGCTCCGATACCGAACATATACGCTGGAACAGAATTTGATACTAAACCACTCTGCAATCGATTCCATCTGCACCGAAGAGCGGGGCGTTTTAAGAGAAAGCCGGCTGGCAAAACTGGCGAAGTCCAGGTTGTATGTTTTGATGACCGAATCATCCTGCAGCCTGCCATGGAAACACGTAACTGATCAGGTTTTGTCTGGCGGAGCCGACGTGATTCAGTTGCGTGAAAAATCACTTTCCGACAGGGATCTCGTCATTCGTGGACGCTGGCTGGCAGATGCATGTAAGGCGGCAGGAGCATTGTTCATCATGAATGACCGTAGTGATCTTGCGGTGGTGACCAATGCCGATGGAGTTCATGTCGGACAGCAGGACGATGCGGTGGCGACGGCTCGGCAACAGATTGGCGAGGCCGCGCTGGTAGGCGTCTCATCGCACAGCCTGGTTCAGTTTGCTCAGGCCTGCACCGAGGGTGCCGACTACCTTGGAGTTGGCCCCGTGTTTGTTTCGCAGACAAAAGACTTTGACCGGTTTCCAGGGCTGCAATATGTCGCTGGTGCCGCTGAGGTGGCTGACCGGCCCTGGTTTGCCATCGGCGGAATCAATTCCCAAAACCTGTCAGATGTGCTCAGCGCAGGGGCCTGTCGAGTTGCTGTTTGCGGTTCGGTTCTGGGCAGTTCAAACCCTGAACAGGTCGTTCAGGCAATCCGTCAGCAGGTCTCTGCTGACAGCTAATCGTTTTTCGTCGACCACAGGATGGTGAGTCGGCATTCTGAAGGATGCGTTTATTTGTGTTGAAGTCTCTGCTTGAAGGCGTCTGCGATTTTGTTTTCCCCTGGGCATGCGGCCTGTGCGAAAGCAGTAAGATCGCTTCACGTCGCGGAGCATACTGTGATCAATGCAATGCCCGGCTGACTCGAAAAATCGAAAACAGCTGCCAGCGATGTGCCGCCGAAGTTGGCCAGTATGTTTCCACTTCAGCTGGCTGCGTCCATTGCCGCAAATCGAAGTTTCGATTCGATTCAGTCACGTGCCTCGGCATGTACGACGAAGCGCTGCGAAAGGCGATCCTGTCTTCCAAGTGGAGCTTTTCATCCGTCGGTATCAATTCACTGTCGCAACTTTTTGTTCAGCAAAAAGGCAGCGAACTCACGCAGTTAGCAGCCGACCTGGTCATTCCGATTCCACAAAGTTGGCAAAGTCGGCTAACGCGGCGTTTCAACAGTGCCAGCATCGTGGCAGACGTCCTGTCAAAGGCGATTGGCATTCGACATGATCCGCATATTTTAAGACGGTGCCGCAACACGCGGCCTCAAAAACGCGTTCCGGTGCAACAGCGTTTTAAAAATCAGAAAGACGCGTTTCGAATTCGTGACGGGCACTTACTCAGGGGAAAAACCGTGCTGATTGTCGACGACGTGATGACAACCGGAGCAACCTGCAGTGAGGCCGCTCGAATACTTCGAGACAACGGAGCAGCACATTGCCACATTGCCATTCTGGCCCGAGTTCTGGATAGTTCGGCCTAACGCCGCAGACGCTCGTCGCATCATAATTGCGCCAGCCGGATTGAGTCGCCTTCCGCGTTCCTGAGCGTCTCACGAAATGACGCAGCGAAACTCCGGCAGAGTTTCGTCCGGCGAAACTACAGGTCAGAGCCAAATGTCCTGACGACTTTCACTAAGTGTGACCGCACCTTTGCCAATCATGTTCTATTCGTCTTCAATATCCTCCAGCCACGTGTCAACATCGTGGAGGGAATTACTCTGGTCGTCCATCAGCAGAAGCTGTGTTTCGACGATCTCCTTCGACATTGAGAAAAACGCATCAAGGACGTTCGGATCGAAGTGCCTGCCTCGTCCCTCTTCCAGAATCTCGAAGCATTTCACTCTTGGAAACGCCTCCTTGTAGGGACGCTCGCTCGAAAGAGCGTCAAACACGTCAGCCACGGCCACTATGCGGCCTTCCAGCGGAATGTCTTCGCCTGATAGACCAAGTGGATACCCGGAACCGTCCCATTTTTCATGATGAGTTTGCGCAATTCTTGCTGCCAGCATCAGCAACGGAGAGGATCGCATATGTAAAAGATTCTCCCCCTTGCGAGTATGTGTTTTCAGGACCTGCCACTCCTTTTCGGAAATCGGTTCGATAATACGTTTGCCGATGCAGCAATGTCGCTTCATTAATTCGTACTGATCCCGGTCCAGCTTTCCCGGCTTGAACAGAATGGAGTCCGGGATGCCGATCTTGCCGACGTCGTGCAACTGAGCAGCCTGCTCGAACATCTGTAGCTTGTTTTTGGGATAGCCCATTGCGGAAGCAATGATTGCGGCATACCGACCAACTCGAATCACGTGATTTCCGGTGTCGTTGTCACGATGCTCTGCCGCTCTGGCAAGACTCAGAATCAGTTGCTGACGCGTCGCTTCCAGCTGCTGTGTTCGGTGTTCAACCTGCTGCTCAAGTCGAGCGGCTTCGTTGGCCACCATATCAAAGTGCTTCTTCAGAAGAATTGCGTTTCGAACCCGCGGAATAAGTTCGTTAGGGTCGACTGGTTTTGCCAAAAAGTCACTCGCCCCCAGATCAAGTGCTCTTTTGCGAATTTTGGGGTCCGTGGCTGCCGTCAGAATCAGCACAGGAATGTGCTGCATGACAGGGTCCAGCCCCATGACCCGCAGTATGTCCAGTCCGGATATTTGGGGCATGTGAATATCAAGCAGCAGAATGTCCGGCTGTTCGTTTCGAACAAGCAGCAGCGCCTCGGAAGCTCGCTCTGTTGTTACAAAGTTGGTGTAGCCTTCCCCCTTTAGGTGCTGACGGAACGTCATGATGTTAAGTCGTTCGTCGTCAACAATCATGATCTTCGCGTCAACGTTTGTTTTCCGAATGATGATTCGATCCGTCATGCGTGGCGAAGAGTCAGACTCAAGTTGCACATCAGAATCTGAAGGTTCGTGTGCACGCTCGTTTTTCACCGATTCGACATCTTGGGGTTTCGTGCCCCTGAAAGTCGTGGAAACTGACGAAACCACAGCTTGCGCCGGAGTGACTTCTGCCAAACGACCATTTTCACTGGAAGCAAAAGCGGACCGTTCTGTCACGGGTGAGATCAGGACCGTGTCGAACACACTTTCCGGAACCTCCGCCTTGAACGATGGCGGAACGATCGACGGCGCGTTACGTCGGACAGCCGATGCCGCGTCGCCGGGCATGCGGCCTCTGAGGGCATCCAGAGATGCAATTGTCGAACGGATCTCATCAAGGACAGATCGTTCTGCTGTTTCCGAGTTGTTCGACATTTCGAAATGCTTTCCTGAATTCGTGCCGTCAAGAGCCAGAATAAACTTAGCTTGCATAATCGAGGTTGCCAAAAGGCAACGTTGTAAAAAGTGAACTCAGACTTCCTGACCCGCAAGGGGCAGGATGATCGTGCATGACCGACACGAACCTCATAACTGCACGGTCGTCATTACCCGCAGTTTATATTTTAGTCGATAGTAAACACCCGACTCCATTTCCACGCTGACCGCCTACCCCGTCGCGCAAGGGCCAACGATGACAAGACTGGCACCTGTTTCCGAATTTGCCTCTGTGCAAAAGCCTACGGCATGCTTCACTGTGGGCGTTTGAATCAGAAATCGGGACCAATGGCAATCGATCTTAGATCCGCCCGAAATGACATCAGCCCATCATTATCGAAAACGCGGTCGCGTCGTTCCACATGTGCTACTTGTGAACCGTGACTTGTTGCAAACAGAGATCAATCCGAAAGCCCCGTTATTCGCGGTTAGACATCGCGTAAGCCGCCAAACAGACGACAGACGGCAAAAACCACGGGACGCCAACAACTATCACAGATGCAGCCATTGCTGAAAACGCTATCGCTCCGGACTTCACAAAGTGCCCATTAAACAGATACCCGTGAAGCGGCAAGTAGACGGTTCCGTCGATCATTGAGGCGTAGATCGGCACTGGCAGCACCACAACAGCAACCACCGCACAAATCGTAATCACGCCCCAGACTTTACGGACTTTGCATCCACACGAAATCTGATACCGTCAGTTTCAAACAAGCTCCCAATCTTCTGCCGGAAGGTGGAACCGTTACGCTGGACTGTGTCAGACAAACGCAAACGCCCGTCTTCCACCGCTTCCACCGCTTCCACCGCTTCCACTATTTTATGAAAGGTGACTGATTTAGAACGTCGCCCCCGCGAGAATGCTCGATATCTGTATCTCTCTGGTCTTTCTATTCCCAATTACACCAACCACCCGCCAGGCATGTCAAGTAATCTTGCGAAACTGCCGGTGACGGGTGCGCTCAGGGAATACGTTATTTTATGTGAGTGTTAATTTGCCAGTATTGATTCCACTGTTTGCTGTACATGTTGGCGCAGAGTCCTGCCATTCGGTTGACACGTCGGACTCGCCATCGTGCTCCTGTTTGTTTGAGCCGTCGCCCGATCATATTCTTGCAGGCTCCTTCGACCTGGCCGC
>JBDNFN010000393.1:0-11443 GCA_041689795.1 Fuerstiella sp.
AAGATCGGTGCGCTCCAGAAACTGGCCAACGACTACAAAAGACAACTTCATCGCCAAACTCTATGGCCTACAGCTCGCTAAGTGCGCGCTCATCGGATAAGTGCCAGTCCTAATACGCGCAATGCATTTCGCGCAGAACCGCAATATACACCGTCAACCAACTCACTCAGACGACATCTCAATAACAAAACCAGGCCGAAACGGGTGTCCGGCCAACCGGCCAGCCTTTCCAGCCGCCTGCACGCGCGATCTTGCGCTGGTTCCAGACCCACGACGGACAGACCCACGACGGACAGGCTCCGATGACTGCGGTTTAACGTGCAGCTCCGGCGAACTTCACGTTAAACGGCAGCCCTCGGGATTTTTGCAGTTCGCTTTGGCGGTGTTGAAATCAACGTTGTGCCGGGACCGCCGGCACAACGCCGCACACGTCGATGTTTACTGCTGGCTGAACGTGAGTCCTCGCAGACCATCGTCACCGCTGTTGTCGACCACCGGATCAAGTCCGCCGGTCAGCATGTACCCATCAACTTTTGAGCCGGCCTGGGCCAGTCCCGATTGGGCGAAGATAAACAGCAGGTTGGAATCGAAGTATGTGCGTCGCGCCACAAGGACCTGCAGAAAACTGGTTTCTCCGGCTTCATAAGCCAGTTCGGCCAGCTTCAGTGACTCGGCGGCGTTTGGCAGAATCTCGTGAGCATACTTATTGACGGCGGCTAGTGACGTGTCGTAATCACGCGATACGTCCGCGAGTCGCGATTCGATCGATTTTTCAATCCGCTGGACTTCCCGGGAAGCCCGACAGAATTCCGCCTGAGCGGCCGCGATGTTGCCCTGGTTCTTGTTGAAGACCGGAATCGGAGCCGCAACCTGAACATTCATCATGCCGGAATTTGTGGCGTTGTCGACACCCGCACCGAACTGCACGGTGACGTTGGGAATCGCCTGCACGTCCTGTCGACACAGTTTAGCACGTGCCTGAGCCACTCGGGTTTGCGCTGCGTTGTATTCCGGGCTGCTGTTCACGATGGTTGATTTCAGCAGGTCCCAGTCTTTGGCTTCCATGTCCCGCGGAAGTTCGCCCACCAGAGTTGTGGCGGCCAGGTGAGACACGCCCGTCATTGCCACAAGTCCCCGCCAGGCCGCTGCAAACTGCACGTTCGCCTGCTGCAGGGACAGATCAATTTCGTTCTGCTGAACTTTGGCCTGCAGTACATCAATGCGTGAACCTTCGGCCAGTCGTTCGCGGATGTTGGCCATTTCCACGCCCTTGTTGGTGACCGACTGAAAGTTCGAAATCAACTGTACCCGTCGCTGGGCCGCCAGAGCTTCGTAAAACCTGACGCGAATATCGGTGGCGACTCGCAGTTTCTGAGCTTCCAGTTCCAGCATTTGAGCCCGCACTGCCTGATTCAGGACCGTGCGATTCAGTTCCAGCTTGCCGCCGGTGACGAATTCCTGTTCCACAAAAGCGATGTGCTGATCGGTCTGCCTGTCCGCCAGTTGCTGCCCCTGATAGCCCATGATCGGATTGGCTTTCAGCCCCACCTGCTGGCGAAAGCCGGCAGCTTTCTGAGTTGTGGCTGCCAGTTCGCGAATCGCAGGATTGTTGGCGTACGCCAGAGATTCAAAATCTGCCAGCGACATCCCGCTGATGGCCGGTGCCGGCGTGACGACATCCGGCGTGATAACATCCGGCGGTCCGGCTGTTGTCGCATCCGCCACCTGATCCGTCGCCGCGACGAGGGTGATGTACGGCGTGTCTTCGCTGTTCTCGCCAACGGGAGCCAGGCCGGAGGCAGTGAGGTCCTGCCTGACCGGGGCGGGCAACGCCGAATCACCCAGAGTTGCCGGAGGATGATAGCTGTCTTTCACTGTCTGGTGGCGCACCTGCCAGCGATTCTGACTGCAGCCGGAGATCGTAAATATGGTCGCAATGACCGCGATGAGTTTTATTTGATGCATGATGGAGGGCGTCCCTGCCTGTTTTAACCTATGCCTGCTGTTGGTTTCGACATGACCCGGCCATGCGTCAGAGCGAGAACGGTCGTTCACGCAGGACTTAACAATTCGTCCTGTTGAGCGGGCTTACGAACCGCACGACCGTGACAACCGGACCGCTTCGAGGCATAAGTGCGGCGGATTCTGCAGCCTTGATTTCAGGCGCAGAATGCTGCCCCCGGACGACGAGTGCCTGCCCTGCTGTTCCACGCAACATTCAGGGAACAGCGTCTCTCCATGATCCGCATGGCCGAGTTCCCCCGTTGCGGGTGGTACAGCGGGTCGTGCTGCGGCGTTTGTGCCTGAGCCATCCTGCACCGCGGCTGCGATGTCGCCGTTGCGGCGGAACTTCCCAGCTTCCGCGCCGGCGGCTCGGGATCCGCATGGCTCCACGTGCTCGGTATCTGCTGATTTTTTCTGGGTTTGTCTGCTGGAATTCTGCCCGGTTGAATTCTGCTCGGTTGAATTCTGCCCGGTTGAATTCTGCACACAGGCGGGCCTGGATTGCTGTGGCGCTGGCAGACTGTGTACAGTCTGCCAGGCGGTCCTGAGCCGTATTCAGGTCCTGCAGGAGAGATTGACAGACCATGAACCTGCGTGAATGGAACAGGACGGCCCGGCGCGTGTGGCTGGTGGATTTGATTTGATTGATGAATCGCAGGTTAAAGCCAGCGCTGACGAGCTGTCTGTCTGTCTGTCTGTCTGTCTGTCTGTCTGTCTGGCGGGCGGGCGGGCGGGCGGGCGGGCGGTCGGGCGGCGCGCTGGACATTCCGGATGCCAGAGGTTTTGACGCGCATCGCGGGCCGTGTCTGCCAGCGGCTGCCGGGCCTCAGGCCGCACCACATTTTATCTGATTGAGACTCAGGATGACGAAATTCACACGCTCTGTAATATTTCTGCTGTGCTGCGGCGGCACGGCTCAGGCGGTGGCTCAGCCGCCTGAGTCACCGCCTGAGTCACCGTCGGATGTGACTCACGTGCTGCGGCTGCAGAATCTGGTGGCCTGGTGTATTGTGCCGTTTGATGCGGCGCGACGCGGGCCGGCCGAACGGGCGGCGATGTTGCAGGAACTGGGGATCACGCGGTGTGCTTACGACTGGCGCGCAGAACACGTGGCGACGTTCGAACAGGAGATTCTGGAGTATCGGAAGCACGGCATCGAATTCTTTGCGTTCTGGGATACTCATGAAGCCGCGTTCCAGCTGTTTGAAAAGTACCAGCTGCAGCCTCAGATCTGGCAGACGCTGAACGATCCCGGGGGTGACGATCAGGCGTCGCGTGTGGAAGCGGCCGCTCAGCAGCGGTTGCCTCTGGCGGAGCGCACCCGCACGATGGGTTGTCAGCTCAGTCTGTACAACCACGGCGGCTGGGGGGGCGAGCCGGAGAATCTGGTGGCCGTGTGCCGGCGACTGCACGAACTGGGGCACGATCATGTCGGCATCGTCTACAACTTTCATCATGGGCATGGGCACATCGACGACTGGGCGGAGTCTCTCAGGATCATGCGGCCGTATCTGCACTGCCTGAATTTGAACGGCATGAATGCCGGCGCCCAGCCAAAGATTCTGGGCATCGGCAAGGGCGTTTACGAACAGGATATGATTCGTGAGATCGTCAGCAGTCAGTACCGGGGGCCCATCGGGATCCTCGATCATCGTTCCGAACTGGATGCCCGCGATTCCCTGCGCGAGAACCGCGATGGTCTGGAATGGGTCCGCCGGGAATTTGAAAAACCGGGCAGTGGCGGCCCCCGGCCCGTCGATCAGCCGCTCACGAAAGCCATGTCTTCGCTGCAGCGCGGATACGTCCTGCCGGCTGGCACTGCCGATGTTCGCCGTCCGCCGATCACCGTGGAGGTCCGCTGCACGCTGAATCGGCGCGATCAGTACAACATTCTGGTGGCCAGCGATACCAAGTCCTCGCCGGACCACTGGGAACTGTTTTCGATGAATGGCAGTGGTCAGCTGACGGCCTATCTGCCAGGTCAGCAACCCGATCATGTTCACAGCGACGCGATGATCTGCGACGGTCAGCCACATACACTGACGATGATCTACGCGGCCGATCGTGTGCAGTTGTATGTCGACAGCAAAAAAGTGGCGGAGCAGCCGATTCAAAGTCGCGCTGACAAATCCCGTGTGCCCCCAACGGATGTGCCCGGCGCCCTGGCCATTGGTCGGCTGGTCGAAGGCGGGCTGGACTGCAGTGGCACGATGGACTGGGTCCGCATCTCGCGCGGTGTCCGCGAAGTACCGGAACAGCCGCTGGTTTCCGTGTCACGCGATGATGCCACGATCGCCTTGTGGAAGCCTGCTGCGCTGCAGTCGCCTCAGGAACATTCCGCACACAATTCGATGCCTGGGCCGTTTCCGGAACAGTCGTATGACGCGGAACGGGTGGCCCGGCTGGTGGCGGATTCGCAGCAGCATGGTGATGCGGCGCGGGGAGCCGTCGTCTTCAGTCAGGCGCGGCTGGCCTGTCTGTCGTGTCACAAAATTGGCCGGCACGGCGGCACGCTGGGGCCGGATCTGTCAGCCGTCGCGAAAGACCGTCCGCTGACGCACATCGTCGAATCTGTGCTGTGGCCGCAGCGTGATGTGCAGCCGGAATTCATGACGTGGACCATTCTGACGGCCAATGGAAAGGTGACCACGGGCTACAAAGTCAGTGCCACCGACCAGCAGTTGACCCTGCGTGATCCGGCCTCCGGAAAGTTAACGGCCATACCGCGGGAGGACATCGAGGAAGAAGTGGCTGGCAGCACCGTCATGCCGGCCGGACTGACGGCCGCGATGCCGCGACCGCAGCAACTCGACTTAATTCGTTTTCTGAGTGACCTGGGCCGCGCTGGTCAGCCGCTGTCCGCCGAATTGCAGCACGTCATCGCCCATGCGCAGATGCAGGGACCGGCGGAGTTTGAGTGGACCGCCGCGCCGCTGCAGCCGCGATTATGGCCGCACGCGTCGCAGGCCGTAAATCGTGATCGTGTGTATGAGTTCTACACCAAACAGGCCGAGTATTTTCGTCAGCAGCCCCATGTGCCGATGCTGCTGGCGGCATCACCCGGTCTGGATGGCGGTCAGCAGGGACACTGGGGAAATCAAAACGATCAGACCTGGGCCAGCGCTGCCTGGAACAGGACAGACCTGGGCATTGTGCAGGCGGGCGTGTTTCGTGACGACGGCCTGACCGTGCCCCGCGCGGTGTGCGTGCGACTGGGCGACGGTGCCGCTGCTGACGGTGCCGCTGCTGACAGTGCGGGTGCTGACGGTGCAGGTGCTGACAGTGCGGGTGCTGAGGCGAACACTGGCCGGATTTCGGTCTGCTTTAACCCCGACACGCTGACCTATGACGCGGTCTGGGCTGACGGGTTTGTGACTTTTTCCTCGTTCCGACATGGATTTCTGGATGGACTGCACCGGCAGGGAACGCCCCGGGCACTGCCGGAATGGCCAGCGCCCGAGCAGCCGTTTCACTATCAGGGCTACTATCGCCAGGGGAATCGAATTGTCTTCGCGTACCGCATCGGTGACGTGGACTATCTGGATGCTCCGTGGGTGGCCGACGGGCAGCTTGTTCGTGAACTCGCCCCTGTGGCTCAGCATTCCCTGCGCGGCGTGGTCACAGGTGGTCCGCTGCAGTGGCCCCGGATTCTGGAAACCGAAATCCTGCCGGGCGATGCGCGTCCGTTTGCCGTCGATACGATCGAACTGCCCACCGACAATCCCTGGCAGGCCCTGCTGTTCTGCAGCGGCCACGACTTTCTGCCCGATGGCAGCGCGCTGGTCTGCACGATGCAGGGTGATGTCTGGCATGTCAGCGGTCTGGATTCCGGAATCGACGGGCCCGGGGTCGCTCGCTGGAAACGTTTCGCCGCCGGTCTGCATCAGGCTCAGGGACTGGTGGTGGCGGATGATGGCGTGTATGTGCAGTGTCGGGATCAGCTGACACGCCTGACCGACCTGAATGCCGACGGCGAAGCGGACTTCTACGAATGCTTTAGCCACGCCTTCGAAACATCGGCGGCAGGACATGATTTTATCTGCGGCCTGGAGCGTGATCCGCAGGGCTATTTCTACACCGCGTCCGGAAATCAGGGCCTGCTGCGAATTTCTCCGGACGGTCAGCAGGCCGATGTGATCGCGGATGGTTTGCGCAACCCGGATGGCCTGGGGCTGCTGGCGGACGGCCGTGTGACAGTGCCCTGCTCCGAAGGTTCCTGGACACCGGCTTCGATGATCTGCCTGGTGCCGGGCGTGGCGGAGAAACCACCGCATCCGCCGGCCTATTTTGGTTTCGGCGGTCCACGCCACAACCAGCCGCCGCAGCTGCCGCTGGTGTATCTGCCACGTTCGCTGGATAATTCCAGTGGCGGACAGACGGTGGTGCCGGCGGACACGTGGGGACCGCTGCAGGGGCAGCTGTTGCATTTTTCGTTTGGGATGGGATCGTGGTTTACGGTGTTGCGTGACACGGTGCGTGGTCAGGTGCAGGGGGCCGTGCTGCCGATGGCGGGCGATTTTTTATCGGGCGTGCATCGCGGCCGGTTTTCTCCGCGAGACGGGCAACTGTATGTCAGCGGTCAGCAGGGCTGGGTGAGTTTCACGCCGCGCGATGGCTGCTTTCAGCGCATTCGCCGCACGGGTCACACGTTTCAGATCGCCACCGGCTTTCATGTTCACGAAAACGGCGTGCACCTGACCTTTGCTGAACCGGTCGACCCGGCGTTTGTAACGAACGTCAGTCACCACTTTGCCCAGTGCTGGAATTATCGCTACAGCGGAGCCTATGGGTCTCCGGAATATTCGCCCGGCCATCCCGGTGTGGAGGGGCATGATCCGCTGCGCATCGCGAGTGCGCATGTGCTGCCGGATCAGCATGCGGTGTTTCTGGAAATACCGGACCTGCAACCCGTCAATCAACTGCACCTGCGACTGCACGTGAATGCCGACGACGCCTATCCGGTCTGTAATCCGGCCGGCCGCGGTCACGATTTATTCGTCACCGTCCATCAGTTGGACGCGCCGTTCACCGAGTTTCCCGGTTACCAGCCGGTCGCCAAAACGATCGCCGCGCACCCGCTGCTGTCTGACCTGGCGTTGAATGCGGTGCGCATTCCCAATCCGTGGCTCAGTCCGCTGGCAGGAGCCCGCCGCATCGAATTGCAGGCGGGCAAAAATCTGACCTATGCGACCAGGGTCCTGCACGTGCGTGCCCATGAATCGATCGCACTCACGTTCGTTAATCCGGATGTCGTGCCGCACAACTGGGCGCTGGTCCGACCCGGAACGCTGAAACAGACCGGTGAACTGGCGAACCGCCTGATCGCCGATCCGGCAGCCTTCGCCCGTCACTACATCCCCCAGTCTGATAACGTCCTGTGTTACACGGATATCGTGGCCCCCGGCCAGAGTCAGACGATCTACTTTCAGACGCCCACTCAGCCTGGCCGCTATCCGTTTTTGTGTACATTTCCCGGACACTGGATGGTCATGAACGGTGAATTGATCGTGGAATAGGGCCCGTTTCCAACAGGCGGGGCCGGCTTTCGCCTGCAGAACCACGTGGCAGCCCACGCAACAGTCTCCCACTACACCGGGGAGCGTGCATCCATCGAAACGCTGGCTGGGCTGCTGGGCAACTCGCCGAAGGTCTGCTGGGACTATGACGCCCCATGGTGCGACGAGTACAACGAACCGTTGTGGGCTGCGGTGGGATGTCGGTGAAATGGCAGGGTCGTGCTTTTGCTGCAATTTCGATGCTCTGACGTCGACCGTGGAAGGTTTGGGAGCGGGCGAGCTTCCCTAAGTCATTCTGGCCGAACCCGTTGGCAGTTGCACCGATCTTGTCGCTACAGTCATTCGTTCTCTGACGGAAGTTTATGGCGTTCCGCTGGATATTGCTCCCTACGGCGTGATCCTGAAACCCAGCCACGGCCTGCGAATTCTAAAAGGAGACTCGGGCAGCGGATTTTCTCCGAAGGCCAACTACATCTTTCGCAAGCAGATTGAAGAAGCCGACTTTGTCGTGATCAACCGGATCGATGAACTTGCCCCGGAACAGGTTGATGAACTGCAGTCTCTGATCGAAGTCGAATACCCAGGCCTTCCCGTACTGCGTTGCTCGGCAAAAACCGGACAGGGCATGGACACATTTGTGGCGATGCTGGAACAGCGAGGACAGTTTGGTCGGCGAGTCATGGAAGTTGATTACGACGTCTACGCCGAAGGCGAAGCCGAACTGGGCTGGCTGAACAGTCAGGTCACCGTGGAAGGTGCGGCCGATTTTGCGATTGATGATCTGCTCACGGATCTGATCTCTCGCCTGCACACGCGACTGGTCGCGTCTGACTCCGAAGCCGCTCACCTGAAGGTGAGCGGCCTGTGTGACGGAGCCTACGCGGTTGCCAATCTTGTCAGCAACGCCACCGGTCCGGAGATGTCATTGCCCTCGCTCACAAGAACTCACCAGGCCAGCGTCGTTGTGAATGCTCGCGTTGCCACGGATCTCATGGAACTGGAAACAATCGTCCGCGAAGAACTGGCCAACAGTTGCCAGTTCTTCAATCTGAAGCACAATGTGATTTCCCTGCAAAGCTTTCGACCGGGTCGCCCGGTGCCTACACATCGCATCAACTCGTGACCAGCATGGTGCGTCAAATCCGATCTGATGACTGACCAGCATGTGTTACTCGTGTCCGGTGATTCCAAGGCAATGGTGTGCTGTGGCAGAAATACTATTTGACGAGTCGCGTTCATTTACAGACGACTCATTCGGATCCGACAGGTGTCAGTCCGCAGGATTGACAAAGGGCTGTCAGTGCGGCGTCGATTTTTGCAGATTCCTCTGCGTACGTGCTGCCTTCCTGGCCGTGCATGGTCCTGTCAACAGCCCCCAACGAGTTCATTAGTGTGTTGATTTCCGCTTCAATCGCAGCCTGACTTTCGGTATCGAAGTTCTGTTTCTTAGCAAGTTTGGGGATCTGCAACAGGAGATCTCCAACTTCGTGCAGAGGTCCGTGGGCAGCATCGGGATCGTCTTTCGCAAACGAATTGCGGATCGTATCGCGAAGCGACGTTACTTTTGCAATTCCATCCTTGAGCGAGTCAATCTCATCCCCGTGGGCATGATTGTGAACGTCGTTCTGAGGACTCATCTGAGTGGCGTTAGTTGAGGGCTCGCTGCATCCCACGCTGAACATCAGAATCAGCGGAACAGTGAGGGAACAGAAATAAAACCTGAGGAACATGACGAGAAACCTTGTGGAAGATGGGAATGAATTGTGAGCAGCAGAGTTATTCACGTCGGGCCTCAGTCAACGTACTGATGAGGCTTCCTGAGCTTTAATGAAAATGGTCCTGCGCCCCGATGACGACAATGTTGTCCAGTGAACCCCCGACCTTGAAGCGAGCCACGACGGTCATGTCTTTGCGTGAAAGCACGTTCAGAACGCCTTCATCAGGTTCGGTAAACACGGCATGGCGACCGTAGGCATCGAAAGCGATCGCGTGGTGGCCGTGGTGGCCGTCGATTTTGCTGGCTGTGACCGGGATTGTTGTCTTGATGGCAGCACCGCTGAAATTTCGATCGCGGTTCGGGTCAAGTTCCACGATGGTGAGTTGCTCCTGAACTTCGACTTCCGGGTCACTCCGATCCTGAAATAAAAATGCATAACGATTTCCCAGTGACAGCACCGTTTCCGGCGTTGTTAAACTCAGCCCGTTGGCCACCTGAATCTTTATCTTGACGACGGACGGCTGAACAGATTCAGAGTTGATCAGACACAAAGTCGACTGGTCGCCCTTCCCCGTTGTGCACAGCACCCAGTTGCGTTCAATGGTGGAGGCACCCGTTTGCAGCGGCTTGTCGGCGTCTTCATCGGTGCCGAGCGACAGATGATTCACCTGCACGGTTTCCACCGTTTTCTGAAGCGACAGATCGGCGTTCAACCAGAAAATTCCGTCCGCAGCTGCGAAGCACACCTTGCCGGAATTCTGAGTTGCTCCGTGAATCATACCGCTGGGCAGTTGAAACGAATAGGCAATCTTCGGATCGCCAGGTTGCTGTAGATGCACCACGTCAACTCGCCCCGCCACCATCAATCCAGCTGCTGTAGGCGACGGAATTGTTGACAGCCGCCATTGTAATATGACTGCCTCCACCCGGAAAGAACTTCGCACTGCCGGATGCCGAATTCGCTTGATCTAACAGCATTGGCTGCCGTCGCGAAAAGCCGTTCTTATGGTCATTGGCAAGGTAGGAATTGTTGTCGTAGACATACAAATGAGCCGGGTTGCCCTGATCGGCATCCAGCTTCATGCCGGTCACTTTGGGATTGCCGGCGTACTTCCAGTGAGAATGATTGCCGTGAGGTTCTTCGAAGACGCCCGTATCGACGGACACCCAACCGCTTTGAAGCTTGCCGTCTTCGTGATCGCGCACGCCGACCACCAGCATGCCGTTGTTGTGTTTCATCTGCACCAGATCCTGCTTGTCCGCATCCAGCTTCGGAAAGCCCTGAATCCAGCCGCGTTTGATGCTCCACTTATCACTTGCCGTCATGTTAGCCCATGACAGCTGATCCGTGTCTCGGTCCTGCCAGAAAACCCGCATCATGGTTTTGGTGCGAATTGTTTGAGCGTCTGCTGAAGAAGCCGCCATCGTCGTAAGCAGGCAAACCACTGCCGTTGCCAAAAACGTTTGCGGTGAGCGTGAAAACTGAGTCATGAAAAGTATTCCTGTGTAAATTAGGTCAATGTGATTTATCTCATATCCAATGGCGGCCCGCCCTTAAAAAACGGACCGGATGCTGGCACCCAATGACACTCGCTTTGGTAGTCGCGGCCGTTTGCAGTCCCGCCTTTCGACGGACTTGGAAGTCCGTCGTACGGTAAGGCCTTATCTGCCGCTCGCCGTAGGCACTTAGCCGCGTCTTCAAAACGGACTGCCCGCACCCTCGGATGTGGCGAACCGCCCTTTTTCAAAATGCACGCTGGTCCAGCGACTGCCGTTGGCGGTTGGGTTCAGCCAGTAGAAGCGGCGGTCGTTCTTTCCTGATGTGAACAGCAATGGCTTGCCATCCATCTCCGGGCTGCCCACCAATTGCTGGTTCAGCTGAAAGAATCGAGCCAGGCATTTCTGGTCGGCATGCTCCAGTTCTGAGCGTGCCCATGATCGGCCCTGATCCTGAAATTCTGCAGGTCCTTCAATACTGATCTGCGGCAGTGCCACGACTGAAGAATCTTCGCTGCAGCCGATGATTAAAGTCGGCAGCAGGACTGCGGCCGCGGCAAGCGTGCGGCGACTGAAGCTTTGGGATTTTCCCTGAGTCATTGGTTTGCTCCTGCCACTTCATCAGTGTCCGGCACGGAAACGCAATACAGACGAGTTCCCGTACGAATCACCAGCGCACCGTCGACGGCTGCTGCTCCGTACACAATCG
>JBDNFN010000394.1:0-12913 GCA_041689795.1 Fuerstiella sp.
CACATGCAGGGCGAACACGGGAGCGAATGGAACGCCGCGTTACGAGATCTGTTGATTGATGCTCAGGAAAAGACGGCAGAGCAGCGAGGCAGTTGGGACCCGGATTCTCCGACAAAAGACACCTGGGGAAAATCCGGGGGACGCCATTATGTTACATGCATGAATCTTCTGATGCTGGAAGTCTATTATCGCCACCTGCCGCTGTACCTGAAGCTGAACGAATAGCATTTCTGCCGATAATACGGTTGTCACGTTGCCTACCTTCGAGTGGCTATGCAATTTAATAAAAACGGATTTGCCGGCGCGGAACACTGTCAGGCTAATTACGACTGATCCAGCGAATCATGAAGGCATCATCGAACTCCGTGTGACCGCGCTGGCCCCGAACTTCAAGCTGGCGACCGAAGATATAGCCGAATTCAATGGCAGAAGTGCTGCCGTCAGTGTCTGCTGATTCAAATCCCAGCGTGATTCGATAGTCTCGATAGGTCGTGACAAGATCGACGCCGTCATCAATGTCCCAAGTGCCACCGCCCAGTTGTCCGGCCAGATAAATTCGCTGCGTATCGCTGAAGGTGTAATCGATTCGGGGGCGAGGGAAAATAAGATCCGTGCGCAGGCGTGGGAAACGATCGTTGCGAAGCGACAGACCGAACACCGGCAGTACGCTGATGTCGTCTCGATCCAGAAAGTCCGCTCCGAATACAAGGTCTGTCGAGTGGTTGATGTGAAGCATGCCGACCGCATGACTCGGAAATCGAACACCATCGCGAGCACTGCCTTGAAAATCGCTGAAGATGCCGATGCTCGTTGCCAGGTCATAGCTGAATTGCGACGTCCATTGTCGTCGCATCTGATACCCCAGTGAAATATCGTAAACGCGCGGCGGAAGTGCTGTAGTGGTTGGCCCCGATAGCCACGTCAGATTCATCGCACCGGTAATTCCTGACGTTTCGTCTCGGTCCAGATACGGGTCGGACGTCCATTCGACCATCCCGAAGTTTCCGCCGCTGCCCGGAAGCCATGCCAGATTGGACTGATGGCTGCGGTAGGTGCGGTAACGTTCATGAATAGTTCGGTTAAAATTCAGTCGCTTCGATTGTTCGGTGCAGTCTGTACCGATTTCTATTTCTTCGTCGTAGATTCCGTTGTGTGGCGGAATGATGATTTCATGAGAAGATTCGTATTCGTCGTGTGACCCGTCTTCAATTGGTGGCAGAATGTATGTTCCTACAACATGGTCGTCTACGATTGCCTGTGTTTCAGGAATCGTCATGTCGAACACCCGTTCAGGATCGGTCAGCGTGTAGTTAATGGTTTGAACGGTCGACTCGACAGATGGTTCAGTTTCAATAGATGAAGGTTTTTGGTCGCCAGGATCAGCGTAGGTGGCCGTGGCAAAAAACATAAACAAAAACCATGTCAGCGCATGCACCAACGACCCGACGGGGATGCGCGTGCAGCCAGCGTTTGCACATTGCTGTTGGATTTTGAAGATCAGCATTCGCATCCGATAACGATTGTTCTGCAGTGGCGTAGGCAAATCTATGTCACGGCAAATCGGCAACCCGAGTTGATTCATTGCCGAAGTTTGCGTGCTGAGCAGATTGGCGGCAATAGTGGATCCTGCATTGGTTCGTCATCAACCCGGTCTGGAATCATTTTGATTCGTCGAAATCATCTACAGCAAGGGCGACTGTGGTCATTCTGAATTGAGCTGTGCATCCGATTATAGTCGCTGCATGAACGTTAATGCGTTTTCTGCCGGTTTACTGGTAATCGCAGAGAGCGGGCGATTGGGTAGGCCGGTAAGCGTCGCGCCGTGGAAACGCTGAAGGCCATCTCGCTGCATCTAAGGAAAGTTTCACAACGGCGTGAGCAAACTGCCCGTGATCAGTAGTTTTTGGGCAACCTACAATAGGGTTGCTAGTCACGATTCTACGTCTTTTCTTTCGAACAGATTCGGGCTGCGGTGGAAACTCGCACCAGCATGATTCCACTTCTTAGAACAGCCGTAGCGGCAAACATGATGACTCCCGCTTCGACAATTTTTGGATCTGCGGGATCGGAAACGAAATTGATGCCCATGCGAATCAGAAATAGCGCAATGGCCACGAGTCCCCAGCCGGCGATTTCGCGAACAACAAAAAGCATCAGGTTTTTCCTTTGACAGCTGCCGGAAATTCATCGGGTGAAACAGGCTGGATGCTTCTGGCTCTTTTGCGACGTATCTTCAGTCGCTTTAGAGTGATCATCCGTAAATCGCGGTGGTAGTACTTGATGAAAACGCTTCTAAGAAAAATAGAAGCCTGAGAGGGCGACAGTTTGCGCCAGGAAATTTCAGTGACTGCAATCCAGGTCAGCACATACACGACAAATATCGACAGGCCAAGAATCAGCAATCGATAACCGGATGCCTTCAGTCGGAATTCACGGAGCGTGCTGAAGCCAATGTCAGCGTCTCCGATGGGCACCATCTTCATGATTATCCATGCGCTGATACTGCACCCAGTAATCAGCAAACCTGTTCGCAGCAACTGAACGACCGCACTTCCAAAATTCTGCACCAGCGAAGTTGGAACGGCTACATTAGTGGCAAAGGAAGCGACGGGCGCAAAGACCCCTCGCAGTGTTTGAGGATTACGTTCCTGCAGCGTTCGAAATCTGCTGACTGCCATTATCAGGAAAACGGGCAGTGCCAACCACACCAATCCGTGCTTGAATACTTGTTGATGGCTGGCTTGTGGTTCCAGCAGAAGCAGCATTGTCTGGCACAAGACCATCAAGAAAGCGCCCGTCCAGCGTTTGATGGTCAGGAAAGTAATCGCCAGAAGTATCAGGCCTGGACCGGGATTAAAGTCGCTGCCGCTGTAGACATAGGGGAAAAACAGCATCGCGGAGACAACAATCGTTAGCGCATAGAAACTTCCCCAGCAGACTGCGTCGTTGCTGCGATGGGTCGAATCGTGATTGGGTATGCGATTCATCAACGTGCTCCCGCTGTTGTAACGCGGCCGTTTCTTGCCAAAGCCGTTTCTGAAAGAACAAGGCGGATCGCTTCTGCTTCACCCGACAGGGATACACGTGCTCCGAGTCTGTGCAGAGCAGTTTGAAGTCGACTGGCGAGTTCCTTTGTTCGAAGGTCCTGAGCCTGAGCCAGCAGGCTTTGCAACGTCACTGCAGAATCAGTGTTGATCGACGACGCAGGTCTGCGAAAAGTGGGTGTGGGGACGATAAACACAACACGGTGGTGACGAGCCAACGCCATTTTTATGGCCGGCAGCACGTGGCTGATGTTTGTCGCGCACTCCAGAAGGTTGGCCATGATGACATAGACTTCGTTGTCACGAGCATGAGCGACGGAATCAGCCAGTGCTTGACTAAGCAGTTCCATGGTGGCCATGCCGTCGTGAAAGCCGCGGTCGCGAGTCTGCACCAACGGGTCCATCCATGAAACGCCTGCGTCGGCCAGAAACTGCTGGGCATGATTGGCCATCATTGTGTCATCGTGAACCAGTTCCAGAAGCTGCGGAGCTGACAGGCCGTATGCTTCAGCCAGAATGGCCGCAACCAAAGAACGCTGATAACGGTCTCGGCGTTTCGATGGTCGAAACGGGCGAAAGGTAAATGGCACCTGATTAATGCGAGGATCAAGCAGTTCCGGATGACGTTCGCCGCAAAGCCGCAGTGTGGCGGCCAACAGGGCTCGTGAAAGTCTCTGTGGTGGCGGGGCTGGATTTGTCGAAAAATCTGACAGTGCTTCCAGCAGTTTGTAGAAGCCTCTGTCGCCACCGGATGGCGCAATTCGACGCGAACCCCGTTCATCAAACAACACGGCACCAACGGGGTCACCCACAGAAATGGCTGACCGAGCTACACTGCCGGCGACAAACGTCATTTGATCCAGCAGGCGACACCCAAAGCCGCCGATTCTTGCGCTGATGGATCCATCTACGAACAGGACAATGCGAACAGGGACTTCAGATTCGTACTGCCGCGTCATCAGTGTCTGCCTGCGAGCGGAGACTTTCCATGCGATTGATTTCGGAGGATCGCCCGGAACGTATTCACGTAGTTCCAGCAGTTCCGATCCCAGCCCGGCTCGCTGTAAGCGATGGATGCCGTGCTGAGGCAAGCTGTTGATACGTTTTACAATTGGCTGAGATTCGCTGACATTGGCAAAGGCCGGTAGAACTCGGAATCGCTTTTCGTCCGGCACAAAACGTTCGGCGGCGAAGAAGCCCTGAGCATCCTGCAGCGTTATTCGATAGCCGGGCAGCACTGCCGCGCCGGCGCCGCATACCCGTGCTTCGTATGTGAAGGCAGCAGTGGCAAATCGTGAAAGCAATTGTGTTTCACAAACCCCATCTTCAACCACAAGGTTTTCGGGTAGGCAATCTCTGATCAGAACGACGGGTCCCAGCGTGCAATTTCTGGTGCTGATTTCAACCGTGATGTTGATTTTGCGTCCGGCCCACAGAAACGCTGAAGTGTCAGATCGCCCATTAATCAGTCGACGAATTTTCAGTCGCGGCAATTCAACATAAAGTCGCCAATAGAAGCACAGCCATTCTGCAAAAAGCCATAAAAGAACAGTCAGAGACAGCCACGCCAGTACATGTTGATTGCGCAGAATTCCCAGTCCAATGCCGCAAACTGCCAGCAACACCAGCCAGCGACTGCGAGCCGTCATCTATCGTCGCTCCTGCAGCACGGGCACTGCCTGAATCAGTTGTTCGATGACCTGGCGAACGCTACGTCCGTCCATTTCGGCTTCCGGCCGCATAATCAGGCGGTGGCCAAGCACAGGCTGGCTGATTGCCTGAATGTCTTCGTGAGTCAGATAGTCTCGGCCTGCCATCAATGCATGAGCTCGTCCGGCTTTCATCAGGTTGATCGCCGCTCGCGGGCTTGCTCCGAGTGCAAGGTCGGCGTGATGACGACTTTGACGCACCAGATCGATGATGTATTCCTGCAGTTCTCGCGTTCCGTAAACTGTATCCAGCTGGCTTTGAATGGCGACAATTTCCGCGGCATCCGTGACAGGTTGGGGTTTTGCGGTGGCTCTGCTGTGCAGGTCCAGCATGTCGACTTCCTGTTCGCGTTTCGGGTAGCCCACTTCGATGCGAAACAGAAAGCGGTCCAGTTGAGCTTCCGGAAGTCGGTAAACCCCTTCCTGTTCAATCGGGTTTTGTGTTGCCAGCACCATGAATGGTTCTGGCAGGGGCAGCGTTTTGCCTTCGATGGTAACCTGACGTTCCTGCATGGCTTCCAGCAACGCAGATTGCGTTCGGGCGGGAGCTCGGTTTAATTCGTCCGCCAATAGTAACTGGCAGAAGATTGGTCCTTTGCGGAGCACAAAGTCGCTGGTGTTGCGATCAAGCACCTGCGTGCCGGTGACGTCTGATGGCAGCAGGTCCGGTGTAAACTGAACTCGTTCGTATTGAATTCCCAGCACCGACGAAAACGTACGGCACAGAGTCGTTTTTGCGGTGCCCGGAACGCCTTCCAGCAGTACATGGCCACCAGCCAGCAACGCCATCAGCAGTTGATCGGTGACGTGATCAAGTCCTACTACAACCTGGCCGACGGCGGCCAGCGTTCTTTGTCGCAGCGAGTTGACTCGATCAGCCAGTTCGTTCTTATTTTGAAAAGACACAGTTTCTCTCAGACTGAGGATGGCTTAAGCAATTGCTGATTCCGATGCAGCTGCCGAAGTTCCTGAATCGTATTTCCAATGGACAAAAATTTCTTCTGGGGAATATGAACCGTTCCCGTTCTTACGGCAAGGTCCAGAACGGTGCTCAGGCTGTTCTGACGCAAGCTTTTCTCAGCATTCGCAGTTTCCTGCAGGTTGTCGGGCGAAAGCTGACTTAGCCAGACTCGTGAATCGGAAGTTCCTGTGAGTTCGCGGCATAAGTCGCGGGCCAGCATACTGGCGGAAATTCCAAATTCTGTGGCGTTCGCCTTTTGATCTGAGACCAGTGCATAAGCAGTTCGCATATGACGAGTTGGCATCGGGGCACTTGTCGTGGGGCCGTTTGCCGAAAGTTTCCAGATGACGAAAGCCAGTGCCAATGCCGCCAGGGTAAACATAATCGCCCGGCGATAATGCGGGGTCGACATGTCTCGCGGGCGATTGGCCAGTGCCTCATTCAGCACGTTTGATTGTTCAATATTTTTGACAACCGAATTGGCGACACGCAGCATGGTGTCGAGTCCTGGTTCGGGAATATTATCAGGCATCGGTGGTGGCGGATTGCTGTTGGTTGCGTTGATCTGTGGGCTGTCCTGATAGCTGCCCAACGGAAGGCCGTCGACCAGGAATAGAATCTTATTTCGCCCGTTTGTCAGTAGGCGACTGACATTAATAGCCAGCACTGCATTGTCGCCGTGCCACAACATTCCGTTTGTGAACAGGCTTTGATCGGCACAAACCAGCAACATTCCGTTTGTGTCTCGTGGTGTTGGTATGCGAGCAAATAATGTTTTCCGATTGCTGGCTGTGGGCCTGGTGTCTGCGGGCAGTCTTGCCGCGACGTCCCATGTTAATACTGACCCCGGCGGTTTATCGATCCAGCCGCTCTTGTTGACAACAAGCGACCGGATACCTTTCATCAATGGATCCGTCGTGGTTAAATCTGTAATCAGCAGGCAGTCTTCGTATCCCTGAAAACGTTCGCGTTCGATTTCTGCAATGACTGGCCCACTGCGGAAGCGGCAGATGCCGTCAAGGTTTCGCGCCTGATCGGAAGCCAGCAAAATGGCCCCCTCGTTTCGAGTGAACTGTTGTATGTTTCTTGACGAAATGCCACTGATATCGCCGAAAGCAACGATCACGGATTCGGCCGGATTATTGCCGAGTTGACGAAAGTCTCTTACGGGCTGCACTCCGTTTTGTTCCAGCAACATCTGGAACAGTTCATAGGTGAAATGCCAGTCCGGAGTCTGTGGTTGTGTCTGCTGCTGTGCAGCACACGAAGCTGCGACCATCAGCCAGGCTATGCTGTGTATCAAACAGAATCGGCGACTGTGCATCAGACCGCTCATGAACGACACAACTTTAACGCGGTTCGTGCGGCTGTCAGTTTTTCTTCGTCGAAGTCTGTGTCTTCTGGCAGATAGCGAGCCTGTTCATACAGATTGGCCAACGTAGACATCGGTGTTCTGATCTCAGGCGAAGCTTCTGCAATTTGATCTTCGACTTGCTTGTGAGTCCACCACAGTTGGGTATGACGCGATGGTTGAAGGGCCAGTTGATGAAACGCCAAAACAACATCGTGGCGGGAATGAATGTCGGTTGGACTTAGCAGGGGGCCGGCGCCGGTGTCTGTGTTTAATGGTGTCAGCAGTCCGGTTTTTCTGGCCATGATGGCTGCTGCGACAGCCACGATCAGCAGTACAAAAAATGTGAATACCCAGCCGCTGCCGGGAGCTCCAATACTTGTTGTTGTGGATCCCGATCGACTGTTGGCAGTGGCTGGTTCAGGAGCAGTGGCGAGTCCGGAGATAAGGTCTCCAGCAGACTTTGTCCAGCTTGATGAGTTGTCGCCGAACGGCGCTGGATCCCGCGTTGCCACAGCCGGGTTGCTGCGATTGCCCGATGCATCGGCCCTCGCCGTTTTGGCGATTTCAACAATGTCTTTGCCAATTCCATTCAGTATTTGAAAAAACGCCTTGTTCATTCCCGTCGAACTGTCACCGCCAGCGGAACCAGTTTGTGTTCCGGATTCCACCTGCTTCTTTGCGTCTCGAGCAATCTTCTTCAACGTGGCCTGAAAGCCATTCTGTTCCAGATCCGATTTCGCCTGCTGTTGCTTCTGACGCACTTCTTCTGCAACTCTCGCCTGCTCAGTTTCTACCGCCGAAGTGTTAGTTCCTGACGATGTGGCTGCGCTATTGTCTGAGGCGGACTGTTTTAGCTGTTCCTGGTTCTTCAGAAACTCAGATACGACGGATTTTATGTCAGCAGTATCAATACGTTGAGGCGACTGGGACGAATTACCGGTCAATCCACTGCCCTGCCCCGCACTGTCGGAGTTGATTGGAACTTCGAAAGGCGACAAAGGTTGACTTTGCCCTGATTCTCGTTGCTGACGGATTAAATCTTCCAGTAGTTTGTTCCAGGCGTCTTCGTCTTGGGGTAGCTGAGCAGAAACAGAATTCGGATCGGCGTTTTGTGGAGCCGTGGGCGACTGGCGATTTGGTTTAGGCCCAGAACTACGCGTTTGTCCGTTGTTCGGTTGTCCGTTGCCCGATTTCCCATTGTTTGGTGGGCTAGGACCACTTGGTTGCCGCGAGTCGTCGGGCCGTGTTGGATTCTGTGGTTGCCCCGAATTATTGTTGGCAGCAGAGCGGTTTCCCTGCATTCGCTGCCGGAGTTCATCGAAGCGTTTTTGAATGTCTTCAATCGCGCCGTTGCTGTCAGCTTCACCTGCCTCAGCTTCTGCGGAAGAGGATGTGCCTGTGGCCGAATTTTTCGCGGCAGAAGACCCGGGCGGAACTGCCTGATACTGTTGTTGCGGTTGACGACTGCGACTGCCCCCATTGTTTTCGGAAGGAGGAAGTACGGGGTTTTCTCCACCGTTAGAGGCGGGCGGCATCTGCCGAGTGCGACTGAATCCTTCTAGCAGATCTTTTATCTGTTGCCGGGCCGTGAGATCGTTCATGGCCTGAGAAATTACTTCGGGCGGAATCATTGAAAGATCGGGCAATGACCCTTCGGGAATTCCGAACTGTTGCATGGCCTTTTTGATCGCGTCGAGCTGTTCTGGCTTGATGCCCGCATTTTTCGCTAAGTCTTCGTTTGTCTCTGATTCTGGTTTCTGCCCCATCCACGTTTGCAATTGCTGCAACATCTGCATCTGTTGCTTGAGATCGCTGAGTCCGGAATTAGGAAGTTCCAGTTTTCGGTGGGACGGCGTTTCCAGTTGCCCACACGTCACCTCGCACGTACTGCAATACGAAATGATGCTCAAAATCAGCAATGTTGCGGTCAGTGAGGAACGCTGTGGATTCATCCGAAGTAACCTGCGGCAATTCTGACTGTTTGTCTGAACGACGTGACTTATAGAAGATTATCAGTGATGGCTGCCGTTAAGGAAACCCGGCGAGCTCGAAAATAATGGTGTCCATCACTTATGGTTCCGTTTTTGATAATTTGCTGCCGGTTTGAACGTTTAAGTCTGCACGGATAAAAGTTCTCTGATGGTTGGTTCTAACCCTGCAACTTTGTTTTATTACCTTGCGATTGGCGAATAATGCCACATAGCGTTGATCTCAGACGACTCACTGCACGCGGCCGCGGTGCCGTGGCTGTTATTCGGGTACGAATTGAGTCCGGCGAAGCGGCAGAACGGCTGAACGGTTGTTTTGTCGCTCTGAACGGGATCGCTCCAGCCAGCGTTGTGGTAGGCCGAATTCTGTACGGTCACTGGGGGCAGGAAGATGTTGTCGTGGTTCGCGTTGCCGAATGTGAATGGGAAGTTCACTGCCATGGCGGAGAGGCGGCGGTCGCAGCCATCATTGAACGTCTGGCTGACGAACCGTGCTCGGCGACTGTTACGCAGGAAGCCGTTAAACCGAATTACGCACAGTCATTGCAGTCGGGACTCGATGAGGCGTTGCTATCGGTTTTATTGAAATGTCGGACTCGGCAAACGGCTGAAATTGTTCTGGCCCAGGCACAGGGAGTCCTTCGCAGTTTTTTGAAGTCGTTATTTGATTGCGACAACGACGAAGAAATGACGGATCTGATTCAGTCTGCACTTTCATGGCAGAAGTTTGCCGATCATTTAACCCGGCCGTGGCAGATTGCGGTGGTCGGTCAGCCTAATGCCGGCAAGTCGAGTCTGCTGAATGCAATCGTGGGCTACGAGCGGTCGATCGTGTTTGATCAGCCCGGTACGACCCGCGACCGCGTTGAAGCTGAAATTACGCTCGATGGCCTTCCGTTTCTGTTGGCAGACACAGCTGGCATTCGTGAATCCACTGATGATATCGAATCGTCTGGCGTCGCCGAAGCACGTCTGTCAATTCGTAATTGTGACGCCTGCCTGATTGTTGTGGATTCAACTAATGGCTGGACGACCGCCGATGCCGCGTTGCTTTCGTTGGTGCCGCCACAATGTTCGGCGGCAATTCTGCTGAATAAAATTGACCTGGTAAAGTCGCCAGCTTCTGTTTGGGAGCTCGACACAATTGGCGATACTTTTGTTTTGGAGACGTCTGCTCTGACGGCCGTTGGTATCGACGAACTACTTGAATGGCTGCCGAGAACCCTGGCTCCGCAATGGCCGTCGCTGAATCAGCCCTTATTGCTGGTTCCTGAAATCGCTGCATCGTTTAAAGCATTCATTGACCATCCGGACAGCGTGGCCCTAAAACAGGTCCTGGCCGTGTGGGTCTAATCGTCTTTTGAGAATTAATTATGTTTGATGGAAAGAGCCAGAGTCATGTCAGGAATTAGGCCGGCGGGGGCATTATTGAACGATTCAACGCGGCCGGCGTTGTGCTCACGGCGGCTCGGCTTTTAAGCTTCTGGGTTTGCAACTACGCAGCGTTAGAAGCGGTTTGGAAACCGCAAATTTACAAGCGTGCGCCGCGAGTAATTGAATTCAGCTATTGCGAGATTCATTCATTCACTCGTGCTTGTATCGGGATGTTGGCGGAAGCGGTTTGCGGACCTGCTCCAGCGATTAGGTCTGGCATTCGCTGTAAGATTATTCGCTGGCGCTGAATGCTGGTATCGCAATGGCTTAGGTCCGTTGATGATGAGTGAGTCTCTGTGGGCTTGCGCCATCGCGAACTCAGCTTTATTTTATTAACTGCACACCGGCGGTTCCTGCCGTTCAGTCTTCGGCGATTTCGCAATTTGCCGTGGTGGCCAAATACGAATCATTCATCCGTTGGTTGAGCGTCGGCAAACGTGGTATTGCATATTGACGCCTTGCGGGCGACAGACCACATTCATGCGGTTACTTAGAAAACGGCTGGCCCAGTTTTTTTGGCCAATGCCGGTAGCGGTGGCCGCCAACACCAGCCGTTGTGTAAGTGTTTTTTCGAGGTGCATCATGTTTCTGATCGTACGGCCCATAAGAATTGCGTTGAAGGCTTTGATCTGTGAGTCGACACCGGGGCAGCTTGCTCTGGGGTTTGCTTTGGGCGTGCTGATTGGCCTGGTTCCCAAAGACAATCTTACCGCAATCGTACTTGGCATCATTCTGGCAGCATCTCGAGCAAATCTGGGAATTGGTGCCGCTACTATCGTGGCCTTCAGCTTTGCCTCGCCCTGGATCGACCCGATGTCGCATCAGATTGGCACATATCTACTAAGTCACCCTTTTCTGCTGGACACGTGGGCCACGCTTTATAACACGCCCGTGATGCCGTGGACTGCGTTTAATAACTCGGTGGTGCTTGGCAGTTTTGTGATTGGTGTCGCACTGGTCTATCCGCTTTATCGACTGTCGCGTCCGGTCTTCAAACTGTACTCCGAAAAGGTTGGCGCGTGGGCCCGAAAGTACTGGCTGACACGCGTTCTTCTGGGAGTCGAGTGGGCCGATCGGCTTGGAGCTTCCGGCTAGATCTATTCAGTCACTGGCCTGCCCGTTCAGGCTTTGGCGGTATCTGTCTTTTATATCTGATCAGCTGACGTCGCACATGGAGGTGCACATGCGCTGGAGCTATTTAATACCTCGGTTTATTATCCTCGGCATCATCTGGGGCTTCATGACTTATGGTCTGGACCCGGCATTGCGCTATACGGCAACGCAGACACTGCAGGCGATGACCGGTGCTAAAGCGGACATTGGCGTTTTTGAAACGGGCTTCTTTCCGCCTCGTGTCACCATTAATTCGGTGGCGCTTGCCAGTCGCGGCAAGCCGGGTACCAATCTGGTTGAATTCGATAAGATGCACCTGTCTATCGCTGGAGCACCGCTGCTGCGAAAGTCATATGTGATTGATGAAGCTTTGGTGACAGGGGTCCGCTTTGGCACTTCGCGAAACGATAACGGCCAACTGGAACACGTTCCTGCATCTGACGAACCCACAATTCCGCCGTGGATCAGCGACAAGCTGAAGAGCATCAGCGATGAATGGCTGGATGATTTTACCGAACAGGCAAAGGCACAACTGGACCCTAACAATCTTGAATCCTACCGAGTCGGAAACGAACTTTATGTAAAATGGGATGCTCGGTTTCAGGACATGAACGTCAGAGTCAAGACGTCCAGGGAGGAACTTGAACTGTTGAAGCAGCAGATGGAACAGGCGAAATCCGGCGACGCGTTACAGCAGATTGAAAAGTATCTTCAGCTTGCTCAGCGAGCCGATTTAATGCTGCGGAGTACTCGATCACTTCTCGAACAGTTCAAGAATTCTGTACCTCTGGAAGTGAAGCAGGATTTTGCAAGACTCGACCAGGCTCAGAAGAACGATCGCGCGATGGTCGGCGATACGATTAACAGCTTGAAGCCGGATGCTCGGATGATTACCGAATCACTGATTGGGGAAGAAATGTACGTTCAGCTGCAGCAGATGCTGACCTGGCTGGAAATTCTTCGGAGCTATCAGGATGAACTCAAACAGCCGCCGGCTCCGGAAAGGTACCGTGGCCGCGATTTTGAATTTGATATTCTGAATCCTACGCCAAGAGTTCTGTGTCGAAAGATGCTTCTGAACGGAGAACTGATGTTGGGCAAAACGCCGACTCCCTTTGAAGCATCCTTGACAGACGTCACCAGCGATCCGAAATTGTTGGGGCGACCTGCCGTGATGAATGTTGCGACTGCAGGAACGACTCCGATACAGGTTGTTGTGCAGCACGATGCGACTCTGGACATCGCCACTACACGACTGGCCGCCGACTTTGTGGACAACAATGTACAGCATCTTTCGGCCGGAAAAGCAG
>JBDNFN010000395.1:0-4664 GCA_041689795.1 Fuerstiella sp.
CTGGCGAAATTCCAGAAAAGCAAACGCGGACCCAAACGCCAGCAACCCCAACGCAAGTACTCCGGCAACGGACAACACGTCGCCACGGCAAAGCTACTCGCCAGAAGAAACACCTAAAAACTCACCTTCAAAGGGCTGGGCATAATGGCCAGCGTCTGTTACTAACTACGTAGTCAATCCAGGTGGCGAACTGATCGTAAAAATACTCAATAGCAAAGGCGAAGCGATTGGCAAATCAAAACTTCTAAGCAGCGATGTGGTTGATGCTGAAGTTATCTTGGATCAGCAGCCTGAATCTACAGACGATGCCATTCCGCTGCGATTCGAATTGAAAATTCGCAGCCCTCTATTCGTTAAGATTTGATTAGATGCAGTCGTCGAATCACAAATCCCCAAGCACGCGGCGCCAGCAAGTGAATCCAGTCATTGCAAAATTCACTAGCGTGCCGTGTTTGTATTGAAAAAGTCGCCGGAGCGATTTTTGCACCGCTTATAAATCAACAACACAATTAATTCCTGCGATCACATTTTTTCGCGTACACAAGCAGCGTTCATCAATCAACGCTTTCTGACCGCGGTCGGCCAGCGTCACACGCAGCAATCACAAAACTCAGGGCCTTGCGTGTGTCTTCGTAGTTTGTGCTGTGTCCTCCATCGGGCCGATGCACGCTTAGCACATTACGATTTCGTTTCCCACATTCCTCAAGCAATCGGAGTACACTTGCGGACGAAACGACATCATCTTTGCCACCGGTTGTTGCAGCCACCGGCATTGTAAATTTTTCGGGAAAGAACTCGGCGCTGCGTTTGCGAAATTCGTTCGGCACTTCCTGCTTTGATCCACCGAACGAGGCGGCGATTGCATCCTGAAACCCGTCGTATTCCACAAGATTTGCCGTTCCATTCAACGAGACGACACCATCGACCGATTCCGGATGCAACGCAGAAAATGTAAGAGCAGACGTTCCGCCCATTGAGCCCCCGCAAATAACAATCTGGCGCACTTTGAAATGTTGCCGCAAAATCTCAATAACCTGAACCAGATCTGCTTCAGCGGCTGGCCCCATCCACGATGTCGTAGCCCGATAGTCCGGAGAAACCAACAGCATTCCGTTGACTGCAGCAACATCGCGCGTTGCCCGACATTCATCCCGAGGCTGACGCACAAACTGCCAACGATCAGATCCGTGCCCATGCAAAGCAATCAGTACAGACACAGGCTGATCCGCCATAAATGATTGCGGCGTCATAACGACGTACTTCTGATTCGTCCCATCAAATTCAGCCTGAAAACTATGATCGACGACACTTACAAATAACGCTGATTCGTCGTTCGCATTCGCAATTGCGGTAAACAGCAGCATACAACAGACCTGCAGACTCACATTGGTTTTCGCCGAGGGAAATTTACGTTTCAGATTCATCAGATTGAAGCACCACAGACATCGAAGCGAAGAGCATCCAGCATTGAAAAGAGTATGATGCACGTTTTCAGCGACACACTCAACCCCCCGTCGATAAAGACCGCTCATGTTCGCAAACACTTGTATATCCCTGAACCGCATTCAGTTTTTTGCAAACGCTATTCGGTCAATCTGCCTGACGCAGTTGATATTCGGTGCCAACGTGGTCGCTGACGACGTACCCGCAAAGGATGCTCAGAACCAAATCACGTTTTATGCCATGGGCGATGTGCCATACGCCGCAGGCGAAGACATTCAGCTTCCGAGGCAAATTGCTGAGCTACCTCCGGACGCAAGCTTCGTGGTACATGTGGGAGACATCAAGGGTGGAGCGCCGCCGTGCCATGAAGAGATCTACATCAAAGTAGCGGGTATGCTCAGCAAGGCGGCACCTCCCGTTTTCATTATTCCCGGCGACAACGAATGGAACGACTGCGTAGATCCCGACCCGGTTCAGGCATGGAAGTATTGGGAAAAATACTTCATGCGGTTTGAACAGCGATGGCGACACAACTTTCCTGTATTTCGGCAGCTACAGCGACAGGAAAACTTTTCGTTCGTCCGGAACGACGTTCTGTTTATCGGAATTAACATTGTCGGCGGGCGAGTTCACGACTCAGCAGAATGGAAGCAGCGGCATATTGACTGCCTCGACTGGGTACGCCGTAATTTAGAACTGTTTGGCAAGCAGGCTGGCAGCGTGATAATCTTCGGACATGCAAAGCCAGCAGAGATACATCAGGATTTTTTTATTCCCTTCAACAATGTTGCAAAGCAATTTGGCAAACCAATCCTGTACCTGCACGGTGATGGTCACAGCTGGCTTCATGATCGCCCATTTGCTGCGAAGAACATTTTGCGAGTTCAGGTCGACCAGGGCGGTAAAGCACCGCCACTGAAAGTCACAGTGACAGATCATCCGACCGAACCGTTTGTATTTGACCGCAGAATAATTTTCCCCGGTCAGTAAACCTCCTAACCTAAACTGCTCTCAGGAAACAATTTCATGCGTACGATTGGCTGCGGAATCCTGCTTGTTCTTTTATCAGGTCAACTGGCGCGAGCTGAACAGCAACAGCCGGCTGCACCATTTGTGCTCGGCTATGCCAACAAGCTGAGCTGCGTGCCTGGCGAAGAAATTTCTTTTCATCTATCCAGCAGTGGCCAAAGTGTTCGCATAGTCATCGAGCGACAGGGCGGCACAAATGAAACAGTCTTCGAGAAAACCGACATCGTCTGTAACGCTCATCCCATTCCGGACCTAGCAGCATCCGATGGCTGCAACTGGCCGGCAGCATTCTCCATGGCCATTCCCAAAGACTGGAAGAGTGGCTGTTACGTTGCAACCCTGATTCTGAAGGACAACAACAGAGAGACTCGCAGCACACTGCAGTTTGTTGTCCGATCAGCAGAACCAGGCAGCAACTCAAAAATTCTTCTGCAACTATCGACGAACACATACAATGCCTACACAAACTGGGGCGGTCATAGCCTATACGCGTATCACGACCGCGATGGATTGCAGGGACATCGTGTTTCGTTTGATCGGCCAATACAGTCACAGTATTCAGACTGGGAATTGCCATTTGTTAAATGGGCCGAGAGCAACGGCTACGTCATCGACTACGCCGTCAACAGCGATCTCGAGTTTCACCCGGAGATACTAAAACAATACCGACTCGTCCTGAGCATCGGTCACGACGAGTACTGGTCGGCGCCTATGCGGGACAATCTTGAAAAGTACATTGCCGATGGCGGCAATGTCGCATTCCTGAGCGGGAATACCTGCTGTTGGCAGGTACGAACTGAAGACAACGGGCGGGCGCTCACTTGTTGGAAACAATGGTACAATGTTGACCCGTTGTATCGCCAAGGCGATCACAAACTGCTCAGTACGGCATGGAGCCACCATTTAGTTGAACGACCGGAAAACCAACTGACAGGTGTTGGATTTCTCTGGGGCGGCTACCATCGCAGTCACGGACAGTTCATGGATGGCCCGGCGGCGTTCACCGTGCATCGCCCCGATCACTGGTTGTTTGAAGGCACTGATCTAAAACGTGATGATCAATTTGGCAGCAAAGACACCATCGTTGGCTACGAATGTGATGGCTGTGAAATGACATGGACAAGCGGGCTTCCGTTTCCCACTAATCGCGATGGCACACCGAAGTCTTTTACAATTCTCGGGACATGTCCGGCTCGCTGGGCCGCTGGCGACTGCCTGTGGTACGACCGGTTCCCAAGTGACCGCATCGGTGCATCAGTGTTGGGCATTTACACTCTGGGGGGCACCGTGGTAACGGCTGGCACCACCGACTGGGCTCATGGACTTCGAGGCAACGATCCGGTCGTCGATAGAATCACACGCAACATTTTGGACCGCTTATCAAGGTAGCGAGAGTCCGCACAACTGCAAAAATAAGGCACGGACGTCACGCGCGTTCGCATTCTTCCGATATCGTTCACCAATCACAATTCCGGCGTTACGTCTCATTCTGTAGATGTTCCATTGACGCCTACGGTAACGGCAGGCATTG
Organism: Fuerstiella sp.; assembly: GCA_041689795.1. GTDB lineage: Bacteria > Planctomycetota > Planctomycetia > Planctomycetales > Planctomycetaceae > Fuerstiella. The sequence goes on from JBDNFN010000395.1 coordinate 4,004, forward strand.
TCATCTAAACAATTAGATATCATACGCCGACAGCACACGCTTCAATTTACATTGCAAAACTACACGGCGTTGGGGCGATAATTCCTGCAAGCTGAAACAGGTGACACCGAGCTGGCTCGACTGGAGTCTGAATATGCCGCGGAACTGGAGATCCTGAAAGTTCTGTGGAACGAATCGCCGCTACTGGTGCGAGACGTGAGAGCAAGGCTGCAACAGCATGCTGATCGGCCGTTAGCCCAAAGTTCCGTCATCACGATGCAAAAGATCATGCACCGCAAAGGTTTCCTGAAAGGACGTAAGGAAGGCAAGTCGTTTCTGTTTTGGCTGAAGGTCGAAAAGCTCAGTGTAATGGGAGGCATGATGAGCGACCTGATGTCGCGCCTGTTGGAAAGTTAACCGTCTGCCATGGTGCTGAACCTGTAGGAAATGGCCGACGTAGATTCCGATGAACTTGCTGAAATCCGCAAGCTTGTGCCGCGAAAGACAAAGGAGGCGAAGCCATGATGAACCTTGTTGATGTCACTCCTAACGTCAGTGTCTGGCACGAATGGCACTGCCGCGAAATTTGTTTGGAATCTGCGCAGCGTGATGACTCGCGTTGACCGCGGCAAGAATTTTTTCGTTATCGCACCACGTTGAAGGAAATCGGAATGTTGGCTGA